>CACXWH010000029.1 GCA_902771225.1 uncultured Methanobrevibacter sp.
AATACCACTTAACATTCAAAACAAGCATAAAAAAATAAAAAAAAGAAACCAGTACCCATTATAATGTAGTATACCCTTCCCCCACAGTGCAATTCATCCGTCGGATAAGTCAGAGGGGTCGCCCCCTCCTTCTCTCCTAAGAACCCATCGTGTGACTTTCATCACAATGGGCTCAAGCAAACATTTATCTGAATAATAAGGTTTAATTTATCATCTATTTGCAAAATAATCTGATTTACTAGCATCATATGGACTGTAATTAAATTTTATCATGGTATGCCGTCTAATCGGGTACCAAGACATTCTTTCTATATGTAGACCATTATTAGGGCCAGTTAAAACCCAATTATCTCGGTGTTTTCCATCATTGTAAGGCGGATAGTATTTCTTTTTAATCCATTTCTTACTTTTCTTGGGATGAAGCCGTTTAAGGAATTTACTATTCTTAATCCAAATGAAATTATCCATTTTGCCAAATATTTCCTTGGAAACATAGGGTTTCCAAAAGTTACTAATTCCCCTAATAACTGGATTAACAACTTCAATTAAGGTATCAACATTGTTTCCATTCATATTCTCATATATATCGGAGATTTTATCTCGGGCTTTCTGAATACTCTCTTTAGATGGTTTAATTAAAGTTTTGTGGCCATTTTTAGAGTAGTATATTCTGAAATTCAATCCCAGAAAATCAAATCCCTCTCGTAAGTGGGAAATTTTTGTTTTGTCTTCAGCGAGTGTTAAACCTCTTTTAACTAAATAAAGTTCTAGAATTTCAGGTACTTTCAGTATATCTTCCTCAGTTTTGGCAAAAATAACGAAATCATCGGCATATCGAGTCATTCGATATTTACCTTGGGTTATATAAGTAGTGTAAGGTTTCCCGTTTCTATTGGATGTTTTCTTTCTGTATGAGATATTTAAACATTCTTCCATGCCTGTCAAGGCAATATTCGCCAATAAAGGCGAGAGCAATCCTCCTTGAGGAGTACCTTTATCATTACGGTTGAACATATTATTATCAACATAACCTGCTTTAAGAAAACGCTCAACAAGTTTATAGTATGGAAATCCTTTAATTTGTTCAAGAATGAAATCATGGTCAAGATTATCAAAACATGACTTGAAATCTCCTTCAAATACATAAACCCAATTACCAGGATGAATATAATTAAATATCCTTTCCGCAGCATCATGAATACTCCTTTTAGGCCTAAATCCGTAACTGGTAGGTTCAAAACGAACCTCCCACTGAGGTTCTAAAACCATTCGAAGAATCTCTTGATAAATCCTATCAAGAATAACTGGAATACTAAGAGGACGCATTTTACCATTCTTTTTACGAATATATTTACGAAGAGCCGGTTTCGGCTTATGTAAATTAATATTACGATTACGAATTTTGTAAAATAACTCCATTCTTTTCTTATCAGTTAATGCTCTAAATCCATCAATACCTGCTGTTCTCTTCCCTTTATTAGTCTGAGTAACTCTTTTGATTGCCAATAATTGTGCATAAGCACTACGTCCTAATAATCGTTGTAAATCTCTTACTTTACGATAATCACCCTCACTTTCAGCACGATATATCCGCTTTTGAATTTTATCTACATACTTTTCTGCTTTCTTCCAATCTATGGAAGACCAGTTAGTAATGTTTGAAGTGGTGGACACAAAAGTATCCTTTTGTGTATTTCTCATCAGTTATACCTCCAATCTTTGAATAAAATCAAAATATTCGTTTTATATGCATGTTGTTCACCTGCTAAAGTTAGCATATCCATTCACAGTTATTAAAATTTGTCAGTTTCCTGCTGTCTTTCGACCAAATAATGGCATTTGCTTTCTTAGCATCCTTTACCTGATAGAGAATTCAAGTTTCCTCACGGTCACCTTACTAGAATAAATTCTAGACTTTATCAGGCTTACCGAGTTTACCTTTTGTTAGATACGATTAGGTTAGGTTCTTTCTGTATCCCGAACAAGCTCTAAAAGGTTATGACCTATATACGTTCCGGTCGAATAGCGTATGACTTAAAATTGGCTTGTTAACACGATGGAATCATTTAAACTCCTTTAATAAAACATCGTTCCCCCTAACGAGACTTTAAACAAAAGTTCACATAACATTAACCAGTACTAATCTTTCTCTCGCCCTCAACAGCCCGGAGTATGACTATCGATTAGGCTTTAAACTATCATGCAACCCACATTATCGTCACCAATAATGCAGTTTCAAGTGAGAATAACCCGCATAACAGGATTATCAGTCCAATGACTGCACTAACATATAATCAAAGATTATATAACAAATTAAAAGGCAATTGCTCGTCGCACCCGACCTAAGAGGTCGGGGTGTTCTTGCAAAAATATGATAAAACACGAAGAGACAGGTTATCTTCAAAATCCATAAAATTATCTTTACAAGCATTCTATATGTTTGAACCGAAAATGGAATTCTAACCTCTTAGACTACCAATGAAAAAATTAGACATTAAAATCGTTTTAAAAATCAAATACTCTTATAAAATTCAACAGACTCAAATTTTAATAGATAAAACTGAAATTAAAAAATATGGCAGAAATTTCATATATTAACCCATTATCCAATGAAGGAAGAGAAATCATAAAAAAATATGGGGATTTGAATCAGCTTGAAAAAGAAGATGAATACCTGATTGAAGAGGTAATTCATACTACTAATCAGAAAATCTCAGATGACTCATTAATACCAAAATCATATAAAGACTTGGCATTTAAAAGAATGCAGTGGGCAATTGAGAAAAAAAATAATAAAAATTATAACCAAAATGAATTTGAATACCTTTTAAATGAAGCTATTTTTAAACAGGATGTGGTGATATTTCATGTGCTCTGCCAGGCTATTGCAATACAATTTAATACAGGTTCAAGAGAAACCAGATTATTTATAGAATCCCAAGGACTGTTAATTCAGGAAAGATTAGCTAAATTAACTCCCACTACAAGAGAAGAAATAATAGATGAAATATTGGATGAAATTAAAACAGATGGATCAATAAAATGGAATTCTCTAAAAGATGTGATAGCTACAAAAAAACTTAAATTAAGCGAGTTATTAATACAGGATGGAGATATTATCCTTCAGCAAGATGAATTTTTAAATAAATATGCTGATGATTTTACAGATAGAAGTCCGGATAGAATGTATAATATTCTAATTGGAGATAGTGTTAAAGAATTAATATTATCTCGTCTGATAATGCAGAAAACAGAAGAATACATTGCAAGAATAAAAGAAATGTCTAAAAGAGTAGAAATGCATCCGGAAATAATTAAATTATCTGAAGAACTAAAGGAATTTATTCCAGAAGAAATCAGCAAATACAATCAATATTATGCAGGCAGCGGCGGAATATATGGAACAGTTGAGGCGGGAAAATTAATCCCTGAAGCATTTCCTCCATGTATACAAAATACCGTTAACGGAGTATCATCAGGAGGACGTAATGATGCGATTGTACTTTTATTAACCTCTTTTGCTTCTTATGCAAGATTATATCCAAGAATATTTGCATCAGATGAAACAATAAAGGTTTCTGATGTGGATCCGGATTTAAGCATAACTGAAAATGAAATATTACCATTAATTTTTGATGCGGCGGACAATTGTACACCACCATTATTTGAAGATCAGCCTCAGGAAAAAGTAAATATCATTTCAAAGTTAGGATTCGGAATGCACAGTGAAATAAACATCAACCATGAAGGAGAAACCACATGGTACACACCAATGAGCTGTGAAAAGATAAAAATACACCTGCCACAGTTATGTAAACCTGACGGCTCATGCAAAGGAATTAATAATCCCTTGTCCTGTTACGGGCGTAAAAAATTCCAGATAGACAAACAAGCAAAAAACGAATAGTTATCTGTTATAATAATCATTAATTATTTGACCATCCCTGATTTCTATTGTTCTGTCTGCTAAACGAGCAACATCCCTGTCATGTGTTACAATAATTAGTGTTGCATTAATTGATTCATGAACAAACCTTAAAACATCAAGCACTTTTTCACCGGTTTTTGTATCAAGAGCACCAGTTGGTTCATCAGCCAAAATTATTGACGGAAAATTAACCAAAGATCTTGCAATAACTACCCTTTAACGTTCCCCACCGGACAATTTATTAGGCTTTTGTTTTCTTTTGTCAATCAAACCCACAGCTTCAATGAAAAGTAATGCCCTCCTATGCTTATCTTTTTCAGACATATTAGCATCCATTAAAGGTATTTCAACATTTTCTTGAACTGTCAAATTAGGCAGTAAATTATGAAGTTGGAATATGAAACCAATTTCATGACGTCTAAAATCACTTAAATCCTTTTGTCTGGCCAAATCAACCCCATTTATAATAACCTGCCCATAATCTGGTGAATCCAGGGCACCCAACATATTCAATAATGTTGACTTTCCAGACCCTGACGGACCGATAATTGATACAAAACTTCCTTTTTCGACGGATAGATTAATATTATTTAAAGCCCTGACTGAGCCGTCATCATATTCTTTTAAAACATTAGTTAATCTAATTAATTCCATCAAATCACCTATTCATACCTTAATGCTTCTGTTGGAGCAAGTTTTGATGCTTTATAAGCAGGATATACTCCGCCAATAATTCCAACTATAATTGTAATACCAAAAGCCAATATAAAAGTCTGGGGAGTGTAAACAAGTGAGAATCCCTCTCTTCCAATAAGTCTAACACCGACTTCAGCTATTAAAATTCCCAATATTGAACCTATAATGCCTGATAGTGTTGTTAAAACTAATGTTTCACCCAATATCATTATTAATATTTTTTTACTTTTCCAACCAATTGATTTTAAAACTCCAATTTCTTTTGTTCTTTCATATACTGTCATGACCATAGTATTTATAACACCAATACCTCCAACGAAAATAGCTAAACCTGAAATGGCAAGAGAAGCTGTATTTAATATTCCAGTTATATTTGTTAACATCGAAGACAGTTCTTCACTAGTCAGCGTAGATAAACCGGCATATTTTTCTTTAATATTTTCGCTGACAACAGTATCATTGGCGCCTTCTGATGTTTTAATTAAAATCGATGAAACACCATCAGTATTGGATATATTGTGAAGAGTGTTTAGTGAAACATAAACTCCATTATCGGTCATTATGCGTCCCGTTTCATAAATTCCAACAACCTTAAAATTATTATCCATAATTGAGATATTATCACCAATGCTGATATTATTATATTCAGCGTATCCTGCACCAACTATGGCATCAGAGGAATTATCTTCAAAAACAGAGCCGTTTACATTTTTAATTGCGGCTAAATTTAACTTAGAAGAATCAATACCATAAACCGTCATTCCCGTTGCAGGACTGCCTCCGGATTGTCCAAAAGATGAATTGGATTGTGTAACTGACAGCTGGCCGGCTGCATCAGACACATTAGTGATATTTTTCAAATCATTGATTAACGATTCATTAAGCAAAGCTCCAGTTCCGCCAATACGTGTAGTATTTGTTACAGTTATTTCAGCTCCACCTTCATTAAATGTTGTCTGAACAGAATCTTCTAAACCTGCTGTAATAAGACCCAAAGCAACAATTGTAGCAATGCCTATAGCTATTCCAATAATGGATAAGGCACTTCGAGTCCTGTTTCTGAAAGGATTTTTTAAGATCAATGTAATAAATTTAATAATTATTCCTCCGCAATCATGAAAAAATTTAATGATTCCATTTTAAATGTTTTCTGCAAAAAAATTATGGAAAAATGTCCTTAAGTTAAATTATAAACTGCTTTGGTTAAATTTAAATGGATTATGGTTTTCATCTGTTTTATCATAATATTTATTTAAAATAGATGATTCCCACATATTATAATTTTTTTGATCATTTTTTGAAAATCTATAGGCCAATATTCCAAGGCAACGTGAATCTTCATCAATATTATTGTCTTGACAAAAAATGGAAAGCATATCTGGTGCAAATTCAGATGGTTCATCTTCCATGAAATCTAAAAATTCCTCATATTCAGTTTTTGAGAATAATTCTTCAGGTTCCACCGGATAATCGCTTGATTTAATTGTATACAATTCAATATACATCATTGACTGTAATGGCATTTGATTATGTTCAATCGATAAACCCCTAACTTCTCCGGTTTCCAAATCCAAAATAGTATGGCCTGTTTTTTGAGTGGGAAACCAATTCTCATATGCTGGTTTAACAATTTCTTCAGGAGTTAAATTAGATAATATTGTTTTTAAGTGTTCAACACCAATTACTTCAAATACTTCTTCCATAATATTATTTTAAAAAAATTTATATAAATAGCATTCGGAATGAAATATGAAATTAAATATTTTCATTAAATTTATTATGAAAAAGTAACAATATTAATAAACATAAATATTATTTAATGAAACATTAATGTGGGGGGATAAAAATTAAAAATAATTCAATTCTTATTGCCATTGTTATACTATTCATATTACTTATTGGTGTAATCATATCATTTAATGTTGTTTCATCTGAAGAAAACTTCAAAACACTTCAAAATGAAATTGATAATGGTGGAGATAGTATAGAACTAACAAAAAATTATAAATATGATAATTCAACTGATAATGAGTTAAAAAATGGAATTTTAATAAACAAAGACAATCTTAAAATTAACGGTAATGGTCACACTGTTGATGCTTCAAATCAGACCAGAATATTTAACATAACCGGAAAAAATGTTACAATAACAAATATTAATCTTATTAATGGAAATCCGGGAAAAGATGATGGTGGAGCTATTCAGGAAAATTCAAGCCTAAATCTGGAAAATGTAACATTCACCAATAATGCTGCAAACATGGGAGGAGCCATATTCAGTTATAAATCAAATACCACAACAAATATATCAAATTGTATTTTTAACAAAAATACTGCTGATAATGGAGGAAGTATTTCTGCCAATAAAACATTAAACATTTACAATTCAACTTTTACAAATTCAAATGCTGTATGGGGAGCAGGCATTTACTCATATAAAGAGTTAAATATTAATAATTCAACTTTTACAAATTCAAAGGCAAAATACAGTCCGGCAATATATGCTCAAGGAAATATAACAGTTGAAAATGCTTTATTTAAAAATTTACATGCTAATGAAACTGCAGGAGCAATAGGACTGAGAGAAATAATAACTGGAAATATGAATAATTGTACATTTGAAAATACTTCATCAAAAAATGATGGTGGAGCAATAAATATAGACGGCAATATAAAACCAGAACTAAAAGTACACATTGCAAATTCTAAATTTCTTAATTCATATGCCAGTAATGGTGGTGCATTAGTCCAATCCAAAGGTGAATTGACAATAGAAAATTCTATTTTTGAGAAAAATACTGCTTTTTATGATGGATCAGCAATATACACATCATGGACAGATTTTAAAATGAAAAATTGTACTTTCGAATCAAATAAAATAACAAAACCTGATTTATATAACGGAGGAGCACTTTACTGTGATATGACAAATCTTACTTCAATATCATCAACTTTCACAAACAATACTAAAAATGCAATATACGGTTATGATAGTGATTTAAATATTACAAATGATAACTTTAAAAATAACAACGAAGCTATTCACGGCGTATTTTCTACACACACTTTAAAAAACAATAATTATAATAAGGATAATTTAAATTTAAATGATGAGAATTATGACACGATCGTATCCGAAAAAGGCACTAAATTCAACCTTACCAATAAAACAATAAATACAGATTCCATACCATCACGTTTTGATTTGCGTGACGTTAAGGCAGTTACTCCAGTCAGAATCCAAGGAGATGCAAATTCATGTTGGGCTTTTGGAGCATGCGGAGCACTAGAATCTGCATTACTAAAATCAACAGGAGTTGAATATGACTTATCAGAAAGCCACATGATAAACACTATGTTAGAAAACTCAAAATATGGGTTATCTCATGATGCTGATGATGGAGGATATTCAGATTGGTCTTTAGAATATATTTTAAGTTGGATCGGACCAGTGTCAGAAGAAAACTATCCATATGATGAATTTGGCAGAATATCTCCATTAATTAACGATACCACAAATATACACATCCAAGATGCGATATTTGTAGAACCTCCTAAAAATTTTACTGATAACACTGCATTTAAAAAAGCAATAATGAAATATGGTGCTTTGGATATGTCATATACCAATTTTGAGGGTGCCCCATATTACAATAATAATACTGCAGCCCAATATCAGAATGTTAGCCAAAAACAAGACCATGAAGTTACCCTTGTTGGATGGGATGACAATTTCTCTAAAGAAAACTTCATAGTAAAACCTCCTGGAGATGGAGCCTGGATAATTAAAAACAGCTGGAATACTACCTGGGGAAAAGACGGGTATGGATATGTTTCCTATTATGACACAGGTATTGCCAAAAAAAGTTATACTGTAGGTTATATTATTGAAAATACTGAAAATTATTCAAGAAATTATCAGACCGACTTATCAGGAAACTTAACCATTGACAAATATGATAAGGATGTAAGCTATTCAAATAACTATACAAGCGTTGGAGATGAATTAATCAGCGGCGTTGGAACATACTTTAGCGGAGAAGGTGAAAAATACTCATTTGACATCTATGTAAACGGACAATTAAAACATACTCAAAATGGAACAGGCCCATACCACGGATTCCATACAGTTAAATTAACCAAAGAAATTCCAATTAAAAAGAACGATACCTTTAAAGTGGTGATGAAAAAGAAAAGTATCCCTGTATTGAAATATTCAAGAGAACACTATTTAACAAATACAACATTTGTAAATCATGGCGATGGATGGAAAGATATAACTCCACAAAATGAAACTATCTCTTTAAAAGTTTATACAAAAGATCGGCCTTGATGAAAACGGATAAATCAAAAATGGGCATTTATGTTTAAAAACATTAATTGCTCATTTTATGGGTTTTCCAATTAATTAAATTTATACATTTTTTCTTTTTCTCAATTATCAATCATTTAATGAATATATTTTTAACATTACCATTACATATAAAAGGTTTAAAAAATCACACATCACTAAATAATAAATACTTTGATTAAAATAATTCATATTATGTTTTCAAAAGCTACGATGAAAGAAAGGCGCCTATATTATCGTGAGGAATGGAGCGAAAAAGACCTTCCTGAATTCATCAGAGATGGAATAAAAAAAAGGGAGTTTGGTTTTGACCATAATGGTAAGGGTCCTAATGATAGATATAAAACTTTCAGAGGAACAGAGTCTTTAAGAAAATTCCTTAGATATAAAGCTCCCTTTGCGGCGTATATTTCCGTGGCTTTTTATAATAATCCTAAAAGAAGACAGGATTGGCAAAAAGCTGAATACATTTTCGATGTTGATGCTAAAGACATTCCAATAAGGTCATGTAATTGTGATGGTGTTTGTGAAGTTTGTTTAGGTGAAGCTTTAGAAATTGTAAATTCATTAATAGATACATTAGACAGTGATTTGGGCCTCGATAACATCCATCTAATCTATTCAGGCAGAGGTTACCACATTAGAATTTTAGATGAAGAAATGATGTTGGCCAATAGCGAACTCAGATCAGAAGTATTGAAATATGTTGCAGGTGCAGAAGTTCCTAAATCACAGTTTATCAATACTGACATTTCAAATAAGGCTTTTAATTTTGAGCATTTTTCAATTCCTATCGGTTATTCAAAGATTTTTACTGATAAAATGAAATATAATGTTCAGCATTTAACTGGTGTTGAGGAACTTGATGGAGTTAATCCAAAATTAATGAAGGACCTGCTTAAAGCCAGACACCACTTAGATAATGATGAATGGGGTTATTTTAAAAGAGATATTGGGCCTCGAAGATATAAAAATTTAGTTGAAGCTATGGCTCGTGTTAATTTAGCTACAATTGATGCTAAAGTTTCTATTGATTTGAAAAGGATTTTGAGACTTCCTTCTTCACTTCACTCCAAAGTTAGTATGAAATGTATGGAAGTTAAAAATAGAGAAACATTTGACCCTTTTAAAGAAGCAGTCCCCAAATTTGTTTATGAGAGAGATGATTAATATGGATAAGGTATTAAGAGAAATTTTACGTGAAAATCAATATTTTGAAGAGATGAATGAAAACAGATTTGTTCCGGAGTATTTGGGATTAATCGTTAATGGTGTTGTCATTTATAATGTAAATTGGATTGATATAGTAGACAAAGAACTTGTTTTAATGAATAAAGATATCCAAACACATCCGATAGCTTCTTTAATCCTAGAAAATCTTAACTCATTAATGATTATTACAGATAAAGGAATTAAAGATGTATTATAATTTATCTTAATTTTTCCATGTTTAATAATATTTCAGGATTCAATCGGAATGCCTCATTAAAACATTCTTCTGCCCGGTCAGACTTATTTAACTTATTATACAGCAGTCCTTTCATCAAATAAGGGAATGGATCATAGGGATTTAGTTTAATAGCTTTATCTACTAATTGAAAAGCTTCATCCTTTTGTCCTAGTTCCAGTGAAGCTTGGGCTTTTAAAAGTATAATCTGTAGTGTTCCGTCGTCTTTCAGATTAATAATTTTTTCACATACATCCTTTAATTTTACTTCATCATCCAAGTTTTCATAAACTATAGTTAACGTTGTAAAAACATCCAAATTTGTTGGATCTAATTCTATTACTTTTTCAGCATATTTTAAAGCATCATCTATCATGTTTAACTGTATACAACAGTATATTAAGTTTGTGTAGTCTTCAATATCTGCCTTATCTATTTTTATCAAAATCTTAATAAAATAACAGCATTTTTCAAAATCCTGATTAATATACGCCATATATGATAACTGTTTTAGTACCATATCATTTTCAGGGTCGACATCTAAAGTTTTTATAAGATATTCTTCTGCTTTTTTATCATTATCCAAACCCATATAACATGATGCAATCAATACATATGATTTGATTTTTTCCTTATTGGAACAATTTTTTACATAAACTTTTAATGTTGTTATTGCTTGAGAATATTTTTTTATCTCAATTAATGCATTTGCTTTTCTAAATAGTAATTTTGAAGCTTTTTCTGGATCTTTTAATATTATTTCATCTATTAATTTTATTAGCTCATCGTATTTATTCTCTTTTTCATACTGCTCTAGTAATTTTTCGCACATATATTAATATTATATTTTTATTGCATATATAACTTGTGTTTAAAGTATTAAAAAAATAATAATAACTAGTCGCATTCAATACATTTATTTATAATTTGCCGGTTAATTTCCTCAATAGACTGATTTCCGTCAATAACATTCCAATTATATGTGAACTTTTTAGAGTTTTCCCTATTTTTAGTAAGGGATTCGATATTTTCAAACATTTCAATTTCTTCATCCCTTGAACCGATTCTTCTTAAGGATTCTTCAGGATCAACATCTAAAAAGAACATTGTATCAGAAGTTGGAAGTAAAAAACAAACCAACTTATAAGTAATGGTATTAACAACACTTGGAAGATACATTACTGCTAAAATATATCTTGAAAAAATTAAAACATCAATACTGTCATCATGACTGTATTTTCGAACGGATCTGATGGCATCCATACCAAAATAAATAGTAGCTTTTATATGATTGATTTTACCTGTTTTTTGAAGAGCCTGTCTGGATTTACGTCCATACTTATTATCATAACAGGGGTGTGAACGAACAACGACGTTTTTTCCTTTATTCCTGTAATATTTTGCAAGCAAATCTATTTGTGTATCCTTTCCAGACCCATCAAGCCCATCAATTACTATGAATTTCATGCTTTGTCACTGTTAATTAATGAATTATAAGATAATTGTTATAGATTAAATGATAAACTACTGTTATTTTAAATGTATTTTTAATTATTCAACAGGATAAAATTCAGTGTATTTAGAATTTCTTTCAATAGGATTCCTACCCAGATTTCTCACAATATCTACTAAAGTTTCAATAGATGCATCTACACCATCAGGAGCACCGGATGCTTCAGATAATTCATCTCCACCTAAAGTACCGCCCAAATCATTAGTACCTGCAGTAAGTGAAACCTGAGCAAATCTGAAACCCATTTTTACCCAAGAAACCTGAATATTAGGGATTAAGTCTTTCAACATCAATCGAGAAACAGCATATAATTTTAAATCCTCCGTTCCGGTAGCTCCAAGATTTTTTTGACCCTCTAAAAATATTGGAGAATATTCATGCATAAAAGTCATAGGAATGAATTCAGTAAATCCATTGGTTTCTTCCTGCAATCTTTTAATTATATCAATATGTTCAACACGTTCCTCCAATGTCTCTACATGACCATACATAATAGTTGCAGAACCTGGAATACCGACTTCATGAGCAGTTCTAACCGCATCAATCCATTCCTGAACACTTACTTTTTCAGGACAAATTATTTCACGTGAACGATCAGTTAAAATTTCAGCAGCAGTTCCCGGCAACGTATCAAGCCCGGCAACTTTCAACCGTTCACAAGCTTCAGCCATATCAATGCCAGATACAGCAGCTGCATCATTAATCATCGTTGGTGAAAAACCATGAATCATAACTTCAGGAAATTCCCCTTTTAGCAGAAGCAGCAAATGTTCATAATATTCGATGTCTGCATCAGGATGCACACCGCCCATTAATGTAAATTCATGAGCACCTTTTTCAACAGCACCACGAGCCTTCGTTAAAATAGCTTCATCATCTAAAATATAAGCATCAGGGTCATCTGCATCTTTTCCAAAAGCACAAAACCCACACCTAACAGTACAAATGTTAGTGAAGTTAATATTACAGTTATTAATAAATGTAACATCGTTTCCAACAATTTCACTACGCAAATAGTCTGCAGTAGCAAGTAAAGGATATAAATCAGATCCTTTAATATTCATCAAATGATTAGCTTCTTCAACAGAAATCTCTTCATCCAAAGATTTAGTTAATATTTTTTCAGTTTTTGAAGAAACTGGTAGTTTATCAAACATGAATATTACTAAGTAAATAATTTAATATATATGTTACTATTAAACATTAATTAAGAAAATAAAGTATACAATGTATGTTTAACAATGAAAAAGATGATAAAATGGATAGTACAGAAGCTATATATTATGGACTGAAAGATGCTGGAATTGACTTTATCGTAAGTGTCCCCTGTGTTAACTTAACTAAATTATTAGAAATGATTGATGAAGATGAAAACATAATTCATGTTCCTGTAACAAGAGAGGAAGAAGGAATAGGATTATGTGCCGGAGCTTACCTTGGAGGTAAAAAAACAGCACTATTAATGCAAAATTCCGGTCTTGGAAACTCAATAAACGCATTAAAATCACTGACAGAATTGTATAAATTTCCTCTTTTGATGATAATGAGTCATAGAGGAACAGAAGGTGAAAATATTTGTGGACAGGTTCCAATGGGTCAATCCACACCATTAATTTTAGAAGCCATGGATTTTAATTTCTTTAAGCCAGAAACTCCTGCTGAAGCATATGAAGATATTAAAAACTCATGGGAATTAAGTTTAAAAGAAGAAAAACCAGTTTCCGCATTATTGGAGATTAAATATTGGTGATAATATGCAGAGAAGAGATGCTATTAAAAAAATAATGGATTCAATAGAAGATGAGTTGATAATTTGTAATATCGGATTTCCTTCAAGAGAATTATATGACATACTTGACAGGGATGAAAACTTCTACATGATCGGATCAATGGGTCTTGCATCATCAATAGGTCTAGGTTTGGCTCTTGCAAAACCAGACAAAGATATTGTGGTTATTGACGGTGATGGAGCACTATTAATGAATATGGGTTCACTTGTAACAATCAATGCCTGCAGACCTAGAAATTTAACCTGGATTGTAATCAATAACGGTGCATACGGCTCAACAGGAAATCAAGAAACATACGCAAAAGATTTAAATTTATCAGAAATAGCTTCAAGTGTTGGTCTTAAAAGCTACAAATTCGAAGAAACTGACTTAAAAGAAATAATAAGCGATGATGAATGTAACTTTGTAGAATTTAATTGCAAACCTGGTAATTCTACAGCACCAATAATTGAAAAGACTCCTGAAAGCATTAAAAAAAGATTCATGGCGATATTATAAGAACTTTTAGGCGAAAGAGTTTTAACACAAGAAGAATTTGACAAACTTAATTATTAATGGATAATATTTTATTTTTCTTTTTATTATCCATACTCATGGAAAGTTTCAACTTATTTTACATCTCATATTCCATGAACTAAAACTCAAGTGATTATATCTATTTTACTTATTATTCATGAAATAAGTAAAAAAATGCTAAATTTTACAAAGTATTATATAAATCAAAATATATAATTATATTATACTAAAAATTTTAGTATATTTAATAAAATGTAAAAAAGTGATATAATGGAAAAAAACGAAGAATTTGCTTCTAAAATAAAAAGTATTAGAGAAAGACAAGATATGACTATTGAAGAGCTATCAGAAGCTAGTGGCGTTAAATTAGAAGTTTTACAAGCAATGGAAAATGGAGAAGTTATCCCGTCTCTTACCCCATTAACAAAAATGGCAAGAGCACTGGGAGTTAGACTTGGAACATTTTTAGATGATACACCACAATTAGGCCCTGTTGTTACAAGAGCCGGAAAACCAACTAATTCCATATACTTCTCAGGAAGAGAAGATGTTACAAATGCAACTAATCTAGAATTCCACTCATTAGGAGCAGGAAAAATAGACAGAAATATGGATCCATTCATAATTGATATTGAATATGAAGAAGGAGAAAAAGAATTGTCTTCACACGAAGGGGAAGAATTTATCTATGTATTAGAAGGAGAAATTGAAGTAATATATGGAAAAGACTCTTTTGAAATCAGCAAAGGAGATAGTATTTTCTATGATTCAGTAGTTCCTCACCACTTACACGCAACCGGTGAAAAAAAATCTAAAATATTAGCTGTATTATACACACCATACTAAAATTAAGGGGCGTTGGATTAAAATGTTTAAAATGAATTTAAATGAAAAAATATGTAATGAGAATCTATTAAAAATTAAAAGAAATAATATTTTTAAATATTTTAAACCTGATTTGCGCTTGAGATTGAAAACAGAAGTAGAATTCGAAAATAAACTTTTTTACGAAATTAATAATTAAATAAAGGTGTGAAAATGAGTGAATTATTTACAGAGCTTCCTCTTGGAAAATTTTATGAAAGCCAGGTGGAAAGACAACCCGACCATGAATTTATTGTTTATCCAGATAGAAATTTAAGATTTACCTATAAAGAATTTAATGAAAGAGTTGACAATATTGCAAAAGGATTTTTAGCATTAGGAATTGAAAAAGGAGACCGTATTGGAATATGGGCTAAAAATGTTCCGGAATGGTTAACATACATGTTTGCAACTGCAAAAATCGGCGCGACAATTGTAACCGTCAATACCGCTTACCAATCACATGAATTGGAATACGTTCTAGGTCAGTCTGAAATGAAAGCTATCGCAATGACTGACGGATTTAGAGATACAAGTTACTTTGATATTATCCATGAACTTGTACCTGAACTAAAAGACAGTGCAAGAGGTAACTTAAACAGTGAAAAATTCCCATATCTAAAGTATGTTTTCCATGTAGGCCAAGAAAAGCACCGCGGAATGTACAATACTAACGAATTAATGCTACTAGGTATGAATTACGATGATGATGAATATCAAAAAGTAAAGGATAGGGTAAACCAAAATGATGTTATCAATATGCAGTACACCAGCGGTACTGAAGGTTTTCCTAAAGGAGTGATGCTTACAAGTAGAAATATCGTTAACGATGGATATTATATTGGAGAAAATATGAATTATACTGAAAAAGACAGATTGCTTCTCCAAGTACCTTTATTCCATTGTTTTGGAACTGTTTTAGGCGTAATGGCTGTTATTACCCATGGTTCCACCATGGTTGTTCTTGAAGAATATGACCCGTTACTTGCAATTTCATCTATCCAAAAAGAAAAATGTACATCAGTTTATGGTGTTCCTACAATGTTTATTGGAATGATGAACCACCCAATGTTTGATATGTTTGATATGAGTTCCCTACGTACTGGAATTATGGCCGGTTCAACTTGTCCTGTCGAAACTATGAAAGACGCTATTGAAAAAATGAATATGAAGGAAATCACTAGTGTATATGGATTGACTGAAGCAGGACCTGGTTTTACACAAACTAATGCAGCCGATTCATTTGAGAAAAAAATCAATACTGTAGGAAGGAAATTCCCAAATATTGAAGTTAAAATTGTTGATCCTGAAACCGGAGAGGAATTAGGCCCTGGTGAAACTGGAGAAATCATGTGCAGAGGATTCAATGTAATGAAAGGTTATTATAATATGCCTGAAAAAACAGCTGAAACTATTGAACCTGACGGATGGTTACACTCAGGAGACTTGGCTACTGTTGATGAAGAGGGATATTACTCCATTGTTGGCCGTATTAAAGATATGATTATTAGAGGTGGAGAAAATATTTATCCAAGAGAAATTGAAGAATTTTTATTTACCCATGAATGTGTTCAGGATGTTCAGGTTGCTGGAATTCCTGATGAAAAATACGGTGAAATCGTAGGTGCATTTATTATTAAAGAAGAAGGATTTGATGATGTAACCGAAGCAGATATTCGTGATTTCTGTATTGGAAGTATAGCAAGATACAAAGTACCTAAATATGTTTTCTTTATTGATGAATTCCCATTGACTACTAGTGGAAAAATTCAAAAATACAAGTTAGGTGATTTAGGTTTAAAACTTCTAGATGAAAGAAGAGCTAATGGGGAATTATAATTTCCCATAAATTTTATTTTTTTAACCAAACTAACCATCCACTGATACATCAGCAAGATGAAAAAATATTATTTTTATTGTCATTATTAAAATATTAATTTAACAGTTGATTAAATTATATTATTAATTAAAAAACAGTAGAATTATTATATCAATAGTTAATTTAAAAAAGAAAAATATAGGAGTAAAAATTGTACTCCTATGAAATTGTTATTTTGTTTGATGCGTTTAATTCATTATAGGATGATGTAATAATATACTCACCAGGAAGCAATCTAATAAGCAAATTAGAATCACCATTTTCATCTGTTAACCTATTGTAAAATACACCATTAACATTATAGGAAACAACCTGATTTGGATAAGCATTTCCTTGACCATCCAATAAATGTGCTGTAAAGTGAGAACCATCCATATACTTCATTTTCAAATCTTTAGTGAAAAGAACCGGCAATACTTTGATTGAATTAGATTCACGGCAATCTTTGTAATATGAAGTAATTATATAGTCACCAGGAAGTAAATTAATATTCAATAAAGCATAACCATTAGCATCAGTATAGCGTTTGTAGAAAACACCATTAATATTAAAGGTTACCTCTTCACCCTCACCGGCATATGATCCATCAGCAAGAACTATTCTAACAGTAAATTGGCTAGCGTTGCGGTAATATTTGACCAAATCATTATTTTCAACAATTTGTGTTATTACAGTAACAATATTAGTTCTCATTTCATTAGTTACAGGATTAATAGCAGTTAAAATATATTTTCCTTTCGGAAGATTAATATTTAATTTTGCCCATCCTGTAGCATTAGTGGTTCTATTGTAGAATACTCCATTGATATTGAATGATACAACAGTATTAACTAATGGTTTACCTTCACCATCGACGAATAAAGCATAATAGTGAGTTCCATTCTTAAATACTTTAAATACATCTTTTGCATAGATTGTTGGATTAATAGTTACATTAGATGAAATGGTGGTCTTATTAAATTCCTTATTACCATTAAATATAACAGTTACAGGGTATTTGCCACTAATCAATTTAAGAGCAATTGAAGCAGCACCATTCTCATCAGTAGTTCTATTATAGGTTACACCATTAATTTTAATAGATACTGAAGCATTTGCTATTTTACCATTCAAATCTTCAAGATATACATAGAATCTTTCAGGACCTGAGTAATATTTAACTACTTCAGGAGCATTTATTATAAGCTCATTCACAACGTCAATGACAGTAGAGTTCTCTTCAGGTGAGTATTTTTCATCACCGTAACTAACAGTAATATTGTGTTTTCCAGGAGTTAAATCAGGAACATTAATAATAGCAGTACCATTTTCAACTTTAGCAGTATAGTTTTTACCTTCAATAGTAACTGTTACATTTCCTTGAGCGTCTTCTGGAACTTTAACAATAATGTCTCTTCCATCTACACTTACATCAATTGGGTAGTGTTCAACCTTAGATACTTCAACAGTGGTTTCAGTAGAGTTAGCAGGATACTTTCCATCACCAGCAAATGTTGCTTTAACTGTGTAATTTCCTTCTTCAAGGCCAGTTATGTTAAATTTAGCTATTCCATTATTAATTGGTGCTGAATAAGTTTTTCCATTAATATCAAGAACAATATTACCTTTAGCATCCTTTGGAACAACAACTTCAACTATTAAGTCATCGCCCACATTTATATCCCCTGCATTAATATCCATTGGGGTTTGGCCATGACCTTTAATAGTAAAGTCAGTAGTATTTTCATTTGGAGCATATTTCTCATTACCAGGATATTTTACAGTAACAGTATGATTTCCACCACTTAAACCACTTAATTCCAATTTTCCTTTACCATTAGTGACATTTACCAAATAACCTCTTCCATCAACATCAACTAGAACAACATCATTAACATCATCAGGCAAATTAATATCAATTACTGCCTTATCTTCATCTACAGCAACATTTATATCCAATTCATAATCATCCTCTTTAGGAACTTTTACATCATCGGCAAATGTTGCATTGTTGAAGTTATCATCACCGGAATAGATGACTTCAATATTATGATTTCCAGGTGGAACATCACCTATATCAATTATAATTGGTGAATCACCTGCATCACTAATTTCATATTCTTTACCGTCAATTACAACAGTAACATTACCTGTAGCATTTTCCGGTAATTCAACAGTAATTGTGCCGTTGTCTACATCAATATCAACTTTCATGTTACTTTCGGATTTATCTTTAACTGTAATGGTTGAAACATCACTGAATTCTCTTTCAACATACTTATCATTTTCAAGGTAAGTGATACTTACATCATATTCACCTACGTTTAATCTTGAAACATCCAAGTTAGCTTTTCCATCAGTTAATTTAATATAATAATCAGTTCCATCAACATTAACAACTAAAGATGCGTTTCTGTCTATTGGTCCGGAAATTTCCAAGATTCCTTTATTTGATACTACAAATGTTAAATCCTTGGCAGATACCATAGTCGGAGCAACTTTATTTACTTTAAATGTTGCATTTGATTCTGATCCAAGATATTTATTATCGCCAGCGAATTTTGCAGTGACCAGGTAAGTTCCATTCGCTAATCCTTTAGGAATAGTTACTTTATTACCTTTAACGGCATATGATTTACCGTTAATAGTTAAACTTACATCACTTACATTTTCACCGGTTAGTGTTATTACAATATTTTCATCAACAACAAATACATCTTTAACATCAATTGAAATAGATGATGCATGTTTAATTACATCAAATGTAGCGGTTGCATCAGAAGATTTGTAATTATTATCTTCAGCCAAATTAGCAACGACAGTATATGAATCAGCATCTAAACCTTTTGGAATAGTGACCGTATTATCTTTAACAGTATAATTTTCACCATTAATAGTGACTGTAATAGCACCGGTTGAATTAGTTGGGGTTAAAGCAATGACAATCTTATCACCAACATAATAAATATCTTCAACATTAATACTGATTGCAGAAGTTGATTTGGCAACATTATAACCTGCACCAATAGATTTGGAATCATATCTATCATTATCACCATTATAAACTACACTAATCTTCTTACCACCAGCAGAAATTTCTTTAGGTAAAGTAATAGTGGCTCTACCATTAACAACATTCTCAGTAATATCGCCAATAGTAACAGTTCCTTTAGCATCGCTAGGCAGGATGATTTCAACAACAGATTGACCGCCAACAGTAGTGTTGGAAGCAATAACTCTCATATCAAAGTCATCAGTAGTGCTAACAATTACTTTAGCAGTCATATTGGAAGATCCATAATATCTATCATCACCATTATAAACAGCTTTAATATCATATTCACCTTTAGTTAATCCTTTTACATAAACAACAGCTTGGGAGTTGACTAAACCAACATTATAAGAAACACCGTTTACAGTAACATTAACTGTACCTGTAGCACCTTCAGTCACAATAACAGTAATCTCAGCAATATCACCAACACCAATAGATACATCCTCAACAGAAGTAGATGAAGACAATTTTTTAACATTGAATGATTTTTCACCAGATTTATTACCTAAGTACTTGTCATTAGCATCATAAAATGCTTGAACAGAATAACTGCCTCCAGTTAAATTATTTAAAGTCAATGTAGCAACATTACCTTCAATAGGAGCCAAATAACTAATACCATTTACTTTAATGATTATATTGCCCGTAGCATCAGAAACATTAAGATTTACAGTAATAGTCTTGGAATCACCAACACCAACATCTCCACCAACATCAAGAGTTAATTTAATAGTATTCTTATTGACTGTAAAGTTAGCAGTAGAATTACTTAAATCATAATATGTATCACCAAGATAATAAGCAGTAACATGATAATCACGAGCAATTAAACCAGGAATGGTGAAATTAACTTTAGAACCACTTAAATCCTTAATATAAGTATCACCAGCAATAACAAGGGCGACAGTACCAGTAGCACCATCAGTAACATTCACATAAACAATAGCATTCTCACCAACAGTAATATTACTAACCTTTACAGTGACTTGAGAAATCTTTTTACCGTTAACTTTAATAGTGGTTGTATTGTTTACAGCCTCATAGCGAGTATTACCTGGGAAGAACACAGTCACATTATAAATGCCGACAGGCAAATCATAAACAGTTAATGTACCGTTACCATTCTCAACGAAAGTAATACGATTTTTACCGACAGGATCAGTCTCACTGGCAATATTAACAATGACAACTTCAGTAAACTTAGCTGATGTAGTAATGTTAAATGTTACATTCTGACCAACATAAATATTTGATCCTTTAATTGTAATATTGGTTTTAAGCTGAGATACTGTGAATGACTTATTAGTAGAGTTAGCATTAAAGTTATCATCACCTTCATAGGTCACAGTAATATTGTACTTACCGACAGCCAAATTGCGAATAACAGCAGAAGCACGACCTTCAGTAATGTTGGCACGAATATCAAGATCACCTATAGAAATTGAAACATAACCAGTAGCATTCTTATTAACAGTCACATTTACAATCTCATATTCACCAATCTTAATATCAGATACTTCCAAAGCAATATTAGTGTTTTTCTTGTGAACAGTGAAGTTTGAAGTCGCATTACACAAGTCATAATCATCATTGCCCATGAAGAAAGCAGATACAGTATAAGCACGGGCAGTTAAATTTGAAACTGTGATATTAGCTTTTCCGTCAACTAGTTCACCAGTGTAAGCACGACCAGCAATAGTAACATAAACTGGTCCGTTAATACCTTTGGTAGTATTTACATAAACAGTTATATTTTCACCAACAGTAATATCTGCAACAGAAACATTCATTTGAGATGATTTTTTACCAGTTACTGTAATTTTTGTTCTGTTTGAAGCTTGAAGATAATCATCATTACCCAAATAGTAAACTATAACGTTATAATCACCAACAGGTAAATCATGAACATCTAAACTACCAATTCCTTTATATACAAATGTAGTATGGTTTTCATCTCCAACTTGAACGGTCACTAAATCAGTAATTTCACGTGACATGTTAAATTTAACAGTTAAAACATGACCTACAATAATATCTGAAGCATTTACAGTAATATTTACCGGGATTTTACTTACAGTAAAGTTAATTGAAGTTAGATTACTGTTAAAGAAATCATCCCCTTCATAAATAACAATTACTGTGTAATTTCCATCATTTAAATTGGACAAAGGTATACTAGCTTTTCCATTTTCAAGAGTTTCATGATATACAGTACCGCTAACATTTATTAATACATCACCGGTAGCATTTTCATGTAATGTAATATTAATAATTTCAGATAAATCTTTAGTAATATTAACTGTCTGAACATCAATGGTTGTGTTTAACTTAATTACTTTGAAATCAGATGAGTTGTCTTTAAAAGCATACCATTCATCAGCATATGAAACATATACTGTGTAGTTACCTTCCTTCAAGTATGGGAGTGTTAGGGTTGCCTTGTGAGTGGTTGTGTTGATTTCTACATCATAGAAGTCATCATTGACATAAATAGTAATTGTACCATGAGCTTTTTCAGGCAAAGTAACTGTAATATTATTGTTTTCAACAACTGTGATTAATTCAGTTAAATCAATTAACAAATCATAGTCACTGATTAAATCAATATCAATTATATTTATTGGAGTTCTAGCATCGGTATGGTTTGTATCACCATCATAATTAGCTTCAACAATATGGTCTCCAGGCATTAACTCTAAAGTTAAATTGACTTTATTATCTTTAATTTCAAGATTATATGGTTTATTATCAACATAAACTGTAATGTTTCCGGTAGCATTTTTAGTAATTGTTACAGTAATATTGGCCGTTTGATTTTCTACATCAACTGAAAGGAATAAACTTGTTTTAATTTTATGGACATTAAATTTAGTTTTGTTAGTGTTGAATGCATATTTATTGTCTGTGTAGTTTACATAAACAATATAGTTACCCACAGCCAATCCGGTAACATTTAATCTTGCAATACCTGTTTTAACTTCAACATTACGATATGGAGTATTATTTACTGTTATGTTTGCAAATCCGTTTGCATCGCTTGGAAGGTGAACTATGACTGTAGCATTTTCACCGACAATGATATTCTCAACAGTTACGTTTATTAAATAATCAGTTACCTTAGGAAGAGTAATCGTTCTACTTGTTTTATTGCCCAAGTATTTTCCATCACCAGCATAACTTGCATTAACCAAGTATTCACCAGGAAGGAGATTACTTACATCTAAAATAGCTTTTCCTTTATCAATAGGTACATTTGCTTTAATATTTGAAATGTTTATTGATACGTTTCCAGTTGCATCACCAGGAACAGTTACAATAATAGTTCTATTTACAAGTTCAATAGCTATTGTAGAGTTTACTTTACTAACTCTAAATATTTTAGTAACATTTTTGCTTTCATATTTATTATAACCTTGATATACTACAGTAATATTATAAGTTCCTGCAGGCAAATCAGCAATATTAAATGTTACATTACCTTTATTAATGCTTTGAGAGTATGTTCTAGTACTGAAGTTACCGTAAATTAATACATCATCAGTTGCATCAGCAGGAAGGGTAATGTTAACCACTTCAATTTGACCTACATTAATATCAGATACATTTACGGTTAATTTATAATCAGATACTTTATTTACAACAACATTCAAAGATGTAGTGTTTGCATTATATCTATCATCACCACTATATGAAATAGATGGGGAATAATTTTGTGCTAAAGGATAACCCGGCACAGTAATATTTGCAGATCCGTTAATTAATGTTTCAGTGTAAGTCTTCATACGGGTAATGACTGTAATTGTTCCTGTTGCATCTTCAGGTAATTGAATTTTAAATGTTATATTTTCATCCACAACAACTGGGGATTTAAATTCTGGAATTAAATCAACATTTATTTTAGAGATTACAACAGATCCGGTTTGAGATTTAAAAGCATATTTTCCTTTTTCTTCAAAAGTTACCTTGTATGGGAATGTACCATATTCTTTTGCAGTAACATTAATAACCGCTACACCGTCTTTAACTTCACCATAATAATTTTTGGTAAATACTGTGAGTGTTACATTTCCTGTTGCATTAATTGGCAAAGAAACTGTAAATGTAACATTATCTCTTACATAGTTCGGATCGCTTACCACAACATTAAATGAGTAATCATCAATAGGTGAAACTTTAAAGTTGGAATAAACTGTATCATCTTCGTATTTTCCATCGTTTTTAAGACTTGCATAAACTACATAATCACCTATGGCCAAATCAGATACATTAAACCAACCTGTACCGTTTACGACATTGACAATCCTATCAACATAGGTGGAATTGAAAATTCTAATTCTTACAGTTCCGTTAATATCTTTTGGCAATTGAATCTTAATCGTTTCATTCTGACCAACATAAATATTTACAGGAGTGACAGTGAACTCATAATTATCAATTTTTTCAACAACCACTTCAACTGTTTTAACTGCACTGTGATATTTATCGTCACCTGAGTAATATACTGTTGCGTTGTAAACACCGGCAGGTAAATTAGGGATAATAACACGTGCTGAACCGTTAGTTACATTTGCAGTGTAATTGGTATTATTGATACTTACAGTTACATTCACTTTTCCGGTACTGTCAGTTGGTAATTGTATATCAACAGTTAAATTTTCACCGACATAAGGCTCGTTAGTTACAATATCAAATTTAAATGAGGATATTTTAGAAACATAAATGTGAGTTGATTTTACAGATGATTCTAACTGATCATTACCTTCATATTCAACAGTGACATCGTATTCGCCCTCTTTTAGATTAATGACAGAACAGTTAACCGTATGATTTTGAATAAACATATTATATGGATCAGTCATGCCTTGAACTCTAATAACTACACGGTCACCATCTTGAGCTTCAGGTATTTTTACAATAATATGAGCAACATCACCCACATAGATAGAATCTCCCTGAACGGTAAATTCATAATCCAAAGTTTTTTGACTGTTTAACGTGATGTTTCTTGAAGCAGGTTCATATTTAGCATTTCCACTATAATCAATTTTAGTAGGATATTTTTTACCTGATTCCAAACCACCGACAGTTAAATTAGCCTTACCTGCTCTAACTTCAACATTTGGATGAGTTATGCCGTTTATGGTAATATTTACATATCCGTCTGCATCATCAGGTAAAGTTACGGTAATATTTGCATGGGTATCATTTGTCACGCCTGAAGGTGTGAATGGATAATCCATGATTTTTTTAACATGGAAATCTTCAAATATTCTGTTACATGGTTCGTATTTATTATCACCAAGATATGTTGCATTAATGATATGTTTTCCGACAGGCAACCCGCTTACATTAATAGAACCTGTTCCGTTTATAAGATCTATAATGTGAGTAGAACCATTAATTAATAATTTAACCTGACCGGTTGTATCATTTTCAAAAGTGACTTTGATTGTTGCATTTTCACCGACAAATATATCATGTACTTCAAGATTAGAATAATAGTTGTGTATTCTGCTTACTTCCAAAGTGTGTTCTCTTTTATCAGGCAAGTATTTTCTATCACCGTCATAAGTTACATTAAATTGGTAAGTATGCCATACCAAACCGGTTATATTAAATACACTTTCACCGTTTTTAATCTTTTCAGTATAATTTGTATTGTTTATTCTAATTGTAATATTACCCGTAGCATCATCATTAATTTTTACCCTAATTATTGCATCTTCATCCACAAAAATAGTATGATTATAATTTACACGAATATTAGGAGTTATTTTTATTAAATCTACAGTAAATGTCCTATTGGAACTATGATATTTACTGTCATTTACCAAGTATACAGTACCATTATATTCTCCACCGGTAAGCCCTGGAATAACTACAATATCCTTACCTTTACTCATGTGAGCAGTATAATTTGTACCGTTTATTTCTACAAAAACATCCCCATCAATATCTTTTGGCAATGAAATATTAACATATACAGTCAAATTACTGTCAGATGTTGCAGTTACATTAAAATCATATGAATAAACATAATTTACCTTAAATGAGGAAGAAACATTAGCTTTATTATATATAGGGGTCTCATCATATATAGCAGTAACATTATATACGCCTCTCTCAAGGCCGCTTATAATAAATTTAGCTACAGTACCATTTGCATATTCAAAGTAATTTGTACCATTAACTGATAGCAATACAATACCTTTAGCATCACTAGGAACAATAACAGAAATAGTAGCATTTTCACCCATAGGAATATCTGCAGTTTGAATATGCATAGTCATATTCTTTTTAGTTACATTGAAATAAGCAGTAGCATTGGATTCATAATACTTATCATTACCAAGATAATATGCCCTTACAGATATATTGCCTGCAGTTAGATTACTTTCATATATAGTGACAGAAGTCTTATTAAAGATATATTCCTTATCACCAATATCAACATATAATTTACCAGAAGCATCATTAGGTAAATCAACTTTAATTGTAGCAATTTGACCTACATCTATATCTTTAACAGTAATGTTGATTTGAGGTTTATATTTATATACTGTAAAAGTAGTATTATTATAGGAACTATCAAATAATGGATCACCATTATAAAATGCATAAACAGTATAGTTACCACCAGCAAGATCAGTTAGGTTAAGTTGAGCTGTACTATTAACTAATTTAACAATATACATTTTATTATTAACAAATAAATATACATTACCCGTAGTACCATTAGTAACATTGACATTAATTGTAGTTATATTTCCACAATATATATTATTAGCAGTGATATTAATAGTTGAGTTACGTAGTTCAACCTTGATTTCTATATCTGTAGATATCGTCTGATTAAGCTCCATATATGTTGCAGTAATATCATATGTATTAGGAGCTAGATTATATAAAGTTAATACCGCTGTACCGTTACTTAAAGTTACATTATAATGAATATCATTTAAAGCTATATCAATGGTACCATTGTAAGTGGTGTTTACAATAGTAGTTGTTATAACTACTTTTTCACCATAATTGGTTTGGTTAACAGTTAAATTTAAAATTAAATATAAGATTCCACCGGTTTGAACTGATAAATTTCCAAATCTAGTTGGATTATACCCAGTAGCAGAAAACCTATGCTCACCAATTTTTAAACCAGTAATAGTAGAAACATAATGAGTTCCGTTGTATTTTGTTGGCAAATTATTAGAATCATATACATTTACAATATCATCACTTACTCGGATTGTATTATTATTGTCATCCAATATGGTTGTATAAACAACAACGGAATTGCTGTTTGACAATTTAGTAGTATTGTCTAAAGTGACCATATAAGTTGATGAAGTAATCAATCCATAGTTATAAATTAAATTGTTGAAGTTGTTTGAATCAAAAGCTGCATTATTTCCAACATAAACAATGTAAGCACCAGACTCAGGAGATAATTCAGTGTTACGGTTAAAAGAAACTTCACCATGATCACAAACATAAACAGCTTTTGGAGTTAAGAATTTTGATTGTGAAATAGTTCCCCCGGTTCCATGCCAGAAAACAGATCCGCGAATAATATTTTCATCATTAAAAGAGCTTTTTTCTATAGTACCTAAATTTCCTCTCCAGTTAATGGAAGTACCGTTGGTTGCACGGTTAGAAACAAAAGTGGATTCTATAACTTTACCGTTATTACCATACCAATAAATAGCACCACCTAAAGGAGCACTGTTACCTTTTAATATAGAATTTTTAATTTCAACACCATCATTACTACGGACATTAATAGCACCACCTTCCATATCTGCAGTATTATTTTCCAAAGTTGATTCAGAAATAGTATATTTACCCAAGTTAATATATATAGCACCACCATATTTTGCAGTGTTACCAGTTAAATTATCATTAGAGTTTAAAACAGTTGGACCTTCTGAATAAATTGCACCACCATAATCAGCAGTGTTTTCTATGAACTCATTATTATACATTTCAACCCTAACCCTAGTCTGATTATAAACATATAATGCACCGCCTTTACCAGAAGTAGTATCTTCAATGCAAGCAGTGTTATTGAAGAAATATGAATTATAAATACGTCCAGTAAAATACCTAGCAACTAGAGCTCCACCTTTAGGTGCAGTATTATTAATAAATTTTACGCCATCAAAATAAGCGTCACGATGTTTTATAGCACCACCTTCAGCAGTTGCAGTGTTGTTTGCAAAAGTAGAATTATATATCTTTAACGCAATATCTTGACCACAAAGAAGTACTCCTCCTTGATTAGCCTTGTTTGAATAGAATTCTGAATTTCTAATAGTTAAATCTGAAGAATATCTCATAACTCCACCTTCATTTGTAGCTTCATTAGCTACAAATCTTGAAGAATCAATGAAAACATTCATACTTCTACTGATGTATCAGCATAATTTTTTGAAAAAGTGGAATTCGCAATATTAATTAAAACTTTATCATAATAATCAACATATATAGCTCCACCACCTTTAGCTGCGTAATTCTTATTAGACTCAAAAGTACAATTTTCAACAGTTAAATTAGATCCTTTAAAATAAATTGCACCTCCATAAGCAGAACTATACTTTGCATTTTTAAAAATAATATTTTTTAAAGTTACATTGTAGCCAACACCATTAATATTAAATATCCTACCCCTATTATTTGCATCAATAGTATAACCCTGACCGTCGATGATAAGATTTTTATTATTTATAACTATACCCTTATCAGAACTAGATGAACCAAAGTTATAATTATTTTCTAATAAAACTGTAGAACCAGAAGGCGCATTATTGATTTTAGTTTTTAAATCAGCTAACGTTCCACTATCAGGTGCTCCTAAAGCACCATCATTATCCGTATTTGAAGCACTTAAAGTGGTGTTATCTTCAGATAATGATAAAATTTCATTGTTTTGAATTTCATTATTCAACATTTCTTGTACATTA
>CACXWH010000030.1:0-27116 GCA_902771225.1 uncultured Methanobrevibacter sp.
TCTCACAATCCATCACAATACAATGGAATTAAGCTTTGGAATAAAAATGGAATGGCTTACACTCCAGAACAGGAAGAAAAAATCGAAGAGATTTATTATAATGAAGACTTCGGCAAAGTGGAATGGGATAAAATAGGTACCATAAGCCATAACGATGAAATCAAAAAGCAGTACATCGATGACTTGTTGGACATTGTAGACATTAAGCCTGGGCTTAAAGTTGTAATTGACTGTGCATGCGGCGCAGGATCAGAGCTTTCCCCACTTATATTCAGAAAGGCAGGATGTGAAGTCATTACATTAAATTCACAAGTTGATGGATTCTTCCCAGGCAGAAACCCTGAACCAAATGAAGCAAACCTTTCAAGCTTGATGAAAGCTGTTGTTGCAACCGGATCAGACTTGGGAATTGCTCACGATGGTGATGCAGATAGAATGATTACTGTTGATGAAAAAGGAAGAGTTTCTGAGTTCGATAAACTTTTGGCACTTGTTTCAAAGAAATTCGGCGGAACTGTTGTAACCACTGTCGATGCAGGATTATGTATGGATGAAGCAATGGAAGAAGTTGGAGGAAAAGTTCTAAGAACCAAAGTAGGTGACGTAAACGTTGCTGAAGTGATGATTGAAGAAGATGCGAACTTTGGTGGAGAACCATCAGGTACCTGGTTGCATCCAGACTTCTGCATGTGTCCAGATGGAATTTTATCTGGTCTTAGAATGGCTGAAATCGTTTCCAAAGAAGGAAAATTATCTGAACTTCTTGAAAAATTCCATCAATACCCTCATATGAGAGAAAAGGTAATCTGTTCCAAAGAAGAGAAATTCAAAGTCATGGAAAACATGGAAGACCTTTTGAAAGGTGCATTTGATGACATAAAGGACATCAATACAATTGATGGAATCAGATTAAGTTTCAATGATGGAAGTTGGGTTCTAGTTAGACCTTCTGGAACTGAAGATTATGTAACAAATCAAAGACACTTGCATTAAGATTATTAAAGAGAATATTTAATTATTCTCTAAATTTTTTTTATGAAAAAATAATTAGTTTTAATGATTACGAATGAGATTATCATAAATTAAATTTTTTAAAAAATAAAATCTTGTAAAAAATAGCTATAATAATGAAATAATATAATAATAAGAAAAAATAGTTAAAAAATAAAAAAGAAAAAGTTTTGATCAAACTTTTAAAAGTTTGTAGAATTATACGAAAATTTATTCATCTTCAGTAATAATTCCTTCAATACCTGCAGCACATTGAGGGCATACCCAGTCATCAGGGAAGTCTTCGATAGGTCCTGCTGGTACTTTGTAAGTTTCATCTCCAGTTTCAGAGTCCCAAGTGTATTCACAATGCATACATACATATTTTACCATATAATCACCTTTTTTAATCACCTTTTTATAATTTAATTAATCAAATAATTAGTTAATTAACTATAATTTTAATATGTACAAACTTATATAAAAAACTTTTTTAATTAATATGGTTCTGAAGTTAGCGAACATAAATTTTATAAAAACTTATAATAAATTATATAAAAATTAAAAGAATTTAAATAATTATTTAAATGAATATAAAGCAATGCCTCAATATTACTTAAGTATAAATATGAGCAAATACATACTATATTATATAGTAAAGACGGTGATATTGATGGCATTGGATAATGATTATGATTTTGAAAAAGACACTTTTGTAATAGACTATTTTGAAGGAAAGGATGATTTGAGAGAGGATACCGTGAAGTCCTACAAATTTTCCTTAAAACAATTCTCTCTTGCAAATGATGAAACTATAGAAAACATTATTAAAAATTGTTTAAAACAGCAAAGAAAAAGGGTAGAGGAAAACGGAGAAATTACAGAATTTAATCCTAACCAACCTAACTCTTTAGTAAAAAAATACATTAGAAACTTTGAAAAATTTTGTGAAGGAAAAGGCAATAAAAATACCACCATCATGGATAAAAGGGACAATATCTATGTATTTTTAAAACATTATGAAGTAAAAAGACCAAGAAGAAGAAAATTAGAAGATGATAAGAAACAATGGAACAAATTATCAAAAGAAGATATAAGATACATTTTAAAAGATTGCAATATAGTTGAACAAGGATTGATAACATTTATGCTATCAACTGGCTTACGTAGATGGGACGTCTCTGAATTAACTATCGGAGATTTTATGGAAGCAACAAGAAAAATGGAGTATCACAACTTCGTAGAAGTTGATGATTTTATAGATAATGCCCCCGATGATATGATTGGCTTTTGGGACTTAATCCCCCACAAAGAAAGTAAAAACGATATCCGCTGCAAGACTTTTAATAGTGGAGAATCATCCAATTTAATTTTGCAAAATTTAAGAAGAATTAAAAATGAGTACATACCTAATAAAAAAAGGAAGAACAATATTGAAATAAAGTTAGAAAAAAGCGATGCACTATTCGGTTCAAGAATGAAATATTATAAAGAATCACTTACTAAAGAAGCTATGACCAATGCAATTAGGGCTAAAAATCCCAGATTCAAAGAATGGAAAATTAAACAGATCGACGCAAATATAAATAATAAAAAAATTAGTAAAGAAGACAGGGAAAAAGAAATTGAAAAAATTCCAACAATTAATCCTCATGCATTAAGGAAAGTATTTACAAATGCTGTCGATACTTATGGTGGTTTGAGCTTAAGAGCAAATTTAGTAATGGAAGGGCATAGCAGTCCTGTATCCACAGATCCGAATTATGTACAAAAACAAAAAGAAGAGTTATTTGTAGGGTATAAAAGAATTTTACCCCATTTAACATTTTTAGAAGATGTTCAAGTAAAAATATTATCCAATGACGAATCTGAAAAATTAAATATGGAAATTGACGATTTAAAAAAGGAAAAAAATAATTTAGAAAAACAATTAGAAAATCTTAAGCAAGAAAAAGATGCTGAATTAGATAAAGTTAAAAAGGATATGGAAAATAAGTTAAAAGAAGTAGAAAACAGAGTTGAAACACGACTAAATGGTTTTGATGTTCCTTTAGGTATTAATAAAATCACTTCTCAAGATAAACAATTCAATTTTCTTGTAAAAATTGATAGGTATTTGTTAAACATGGTTATGCATAGTACTAAAGGCAATGAAAGTAAGTTATACATTAAGCTAAACAGCTTTAATGATGAAGAGCAAAAGGCCATTAAAGAGATTGCCTATGATATAGCTAAACATGAGGACATTGAGGACATTGAAAAAATAATAAAAAAGGCGGTGTTTAAGTTTGAAACAGACCCAACTTTAAGATCTAAGGCTATCAATCATATCAAGCAGTCCAACTTAAATAATGAAAAACAAACAAAGTTACATGACATGCTCTTGTCAAAGATGGAAGACATCGGATTGTGGAGCGAAGACGAATCCTTGGAAATCTGGAATAAAATTAAAAACAATAAAGTTGATTGGGATAAATTGCTGTTAGAGGACATCACTGAAGAGTATGTTTTAGGTTTGATTGAAGACTTGATGTAGCTAAATTAAAATCAATTTATCAAGTTTCAATAGATGTTAAAGATAAATAAATAAAGTCTTCAGTAAAATGAAAAATAGAAATAAAAATTTCATTAACTGATATCTCTTTGCATTTTAATTGATAGTATTTTGTATTGTATAAAATATAGTCAATAGAATTTCTGCATGCAACCTCTAAACTTATGAGCCGCTAAAAATAAGCAGGCATGTAACTAACTGATCGCATAATTAGTTAGTCCCTTATGTAACTAAATCTTGCAAAAAAAATAAGCAAATGTTAAGAATGAAACCAATAATCATTAAAGCATATTGCTTTAGCTAATACAAATGACAACACCGGAAAATAAAAAGATGCATACTTATAAACTTATGCATGCAGTCGCACAAGCAAGTATGCAGCCGATAAAAAAAAGATAATATCAAAAAATTAATTAATCTTATTTTCTTAATGCTTGCCTATTCTTAATATTCTTAATGAATTTCTTCTTCATCTTTTCATAGTTTGTATTGTCAGTACTCATTGTATGAATAGAAATTACATCTAAAAATTCTTTGAAATATTCAACATTTAACATTCGGCCAGCATTTTTAAAATAGAAGTCATATATCTGGCTATATCTAACAGGAGTATATTTATCCCCATATTTATAATTATTCAGATCTATTTGATTATAATCTGGTGCGAAAATAAAAAATTCCACTTTATCTTTATCATATAACTCCTTATATTCTTTTTTTGCATAATTAACATATTTGCTTAATTGGCTTTCTACTTCTCCATTGGAATTAAGTCTTTCACCATTAATCTTTGATTTGATCTTGTTTTCAATAATTATTACTGATTTCTTAGTTTCTATATCCTCAGTTTCTATCAATAAATCAATATTATCTTTTTCACGGAAAATTGTATACTCCCTGTCAAAATCATCAATTCCTAAAACTTTGATTACAAAATCTCTGAAAACATTCTTTTCCGCATTGAAAATATATGAAAAAAGATTGGACATAACCAACTCGTCATCTTCTTTTTTAATTACAGACAAAAATCCTTCATGTGAGTCATATGAGTAAAATTCATCTATCTCTTTAATTTTTTTAGTTGTATTTTCATCACACCAAAGATCAGAATCAATTAAATCCTTTAACTCTTGATAATCTTTGGGCTGATCCTTATCAGTATAATAGATTCGCAAAGATGTTGTTGCAAAATTTTTTTCATGTAAAAAATAAGAATTTTCATATTTATCTTTTTTGGATTCATCATAAATTAGGAATACTGGGGTTTTGACTTCTATCACTTCATCTGCTTTAAATGTTATCCTAATTTCATTGTAACCATTTTTATAAATGTCAGATAATAAAACATCCCCATAAGTAATTTGATTATCTTCAATATATTTATTTTGATTTTCATTATCTTTTTCATCATCATCTTCCTTATAATAAACTTGTTGAAGACCTTTTTCCCATTCTGTTCCTTCTGCCTTTGCAATTACTTCAAAAACACCCATTTCAACATATTTGACCAGAAGAACAGCTTTAACAGTATCATTATATGTTTTAGCTATAGCACCAGACTCATTTAAATAAATATAATTGGATCCATTATCGTCCTTAAATAAATTAATCACTTCATGCCCGATATTTTCACTTTCATCTAAGTAACTGCCCACATACATACGATTTAAAATTATTGTCTCCATTATTACACCTTTTAAAAAAATATATTGAAAGAATTTGAAAAGTTATATCCGCTCTTGTGTATTTGATTAAGTGATTATCAGCCCTCATCATCATCCTCATAACCATATTTATAAGGATTTTGAAGAACATCCTCAACAATAGACCAAACATCGAAATAATCATCAATTTCGTCAAATTCACCATTTTCTACCATTTTATCTATTATGCTTTCCACTCTACCACTAACGTTAGAGTCAATAAAATAGACCAAATCGGAGATTATTAGATTTTTTAATCTTACTGGATTATCTATATAAAAAGTTAATTTTTCTTCATTAATCTCATTTGATTTGATTAGTTTCATCAAGTGTTCTTTCTCCCATTCTGTTAATGAACTTGTATTAACCATATTTTTGAGATTTAACATTAATTCATCTTGAGTAACAAGTTTTTCGCCACATTCCGGGCAAAAACTAAATTCTATTGGAGGTTCTAATTTGCATTTTGGACAAATTTTTGGTTTAGGCTTTTCCTCACCACAATAAGGGCAGAATTTAAAATCATCCTCATAAGTTCTATTACATTTGGGACATTCCATCTCATCACTCTCTCGACTAATTTATTTAAATAGTAATATTTAATGCCAACCTCTATCATCAACATCAAATTCATCAAAAAATGGTTCATCATCGACATAATCATAATTATCATAATAAGTTTTTTTAGCCCTTAATTTAGTCTTACAATGAGGACAGCGAGAATCATTATAACTAATTTTTTCTCCACAATAAGGGCATGTTTTATTATTTCCAGAACCTCTTTTATCACTTATGAATGGTCCTTTTTCTAAAACTTTCCTTTTTACTTCGTCTTCTGATTTAGCAATACGTCCTGATGATATATAAAATACATCCTCATTATGGACACTTTTATCATCTTTAGTGTCTCTCCCACCATCCCAAGGGAATCCTCTTTCTAAAACTTTTTGCCTTAATTCCTCTTTTGATGAAGCAATAATATCTCTGTGTTTACCATCAATTGTATATTCATAACTCCAAGAGTGGCTGTGATGGCGCTCAATTTTAAAAGATGTAACCTTTTTATCAACCATATTTTATCCCCTTTTTTACTTAATTGAAATTTTAACAAAATATATATAAATATATATCGATTTTTCCATGCTGATTTTCTAACTTTCCACTATGTTGGTTGAAGATAAATAAAAATAATCAAAAAAGCATATACAAAAGGTAACTTTTTTAAAATAAGAATTGAAGAAAATACACAGCAGCACAGAAAAACATCCACAAGTGTGCATGAACCTATGTGGCCAGTTAAAAAAACAAAGCATTTATATTGCACCGTTTCATATTGTTACACTTAGTTCACATATACCCATATATATTATATAAAAAAATTTTTTAACACTACTTTTTTTATTTTTTTGTGAGTTTCACGTTATATATGGTTAACTGTAACAATCTAAAAATAAGCATTATCCATAAAGCATAAGGGCAAAGAAGGAGTATGAGAAGAGCACAGTTGTAATTTCTAAACTGTGCAACTGTGCAAATCTTTATTTTTGCCAATGCATAATTATTTTTGTTTCTTTTTCTTCTCTTTCTCTTTTGCTTTATTCATTTCACTTAAAAATCCACAATATTCATTAGTTCTGCATAGATTAGGATAAATTCTTATTTTTTTATCTCCTGAATAGGAGGCAGTTGTCCAATTAGGTCCAAAATCAAAACAGGAACGTATGGTTTCAACTAAATATTTTGCTTGTATGCGCCCTTTGTTGTCTAATTTATTTATTGAAACACCTTCTTTTTTAGCTAAAAATAAAATTAATTCATTAAGCTCCCAAGTTCTGATAGGATCTTCATCCTCCTTTTTGTATGCTCTTTCTACTAATTTAGGCAAAATATAAGGGATAGGGTCAGTGTGTTTGCCTAATAATTTTCTTGTTGTCTCTTCATCTACACGAGCTTTAAAATCTATTTTTTTAGCACTTGACTGAATCATAGCCCTATACGCTTCAATACCATTGTAAATTAACCATTCCATATTATCAGGTTCAGCTAAAATCTCTTCTTCAAGATTGAGATTTACCTTTTCAGTTCCACGAAATTGGTTTAAAAATTCAAAAAGGACAACTCTTTGAACAATTGCTTCTTCGATTCCATTTTTAAATTCTGGCATATTATTGCAAACTAAAATCATATCTGGAACTTCTTCCTTTGGTATCATATATTTATTCTTACCTTTAGGCTCTACCGGAATATCATCATAGCCTGTTATTTGTTTTAAGAGGCCAGTGTCATCAATCGGCTTTTCAGGAGAATCTCTTACAATATTTACTTGTTTATTTTCAAGATGTGCTGTAGCAAAACGATTATCTGGAGTTAACTCTTGCAATAGTAAACCACCAACCTTATCAGTACCAAAGATGTGAGTAATTAAGTTTGTTGCTACACCTTTTCCAGATCCGCCGATACCTGCAATGATGAAGAATGCATTTAATTTGTTGCCGCTTGTTAGTAAATATCCAATCATTTCCAAAAATGCAGTTACTTCTTCTTCATCAGTTTTGTCCTCATCTTCTTTGTGTAATGATGATTTGAGAAATTCCTGTATTTTTTCACCTTTGGCTTCAGGATTATAATTGTATTTTACTTCAGTTAATGTGAAGATGGGCTCAGCAGTTGGCTTTAAAACTTCAAAATTGAAGATGTCATATAGGCAATTTGGAAATTTGACTATATTATAAACAGGTGTTCTTCTATCAGCTATAAAGCCTAATGCTTCAGCCACATCATCTGTGTGTATTGCGTCTTCATGATTAAAGATGTCATCATCTAATTGCATGACTATATCATCAATTTCAATGGAATTAAATCCGTTGCTTTTTTTATCTAATATATATGGATTGTTGATATTTTTTCTTAAAATCATACCTTTTTCTTTAAGGTAATGGCCTAATTTTCTTCTGGCATGACGAAGATTAGTACTCGGTTTAGTGAATAAACCATATATCTCATTAGCAGGTGATAATTGCTTAGGTTCTAAATAGTCTTTATCGACATTTCTAAAATATTTTTTTATGTACTCAAAGAATAATTTAGGCAATTCAATTTCTTCTTCTTTTAACAATTCTTTAATAATGGTTTGATTGCTCTTTTTCACTTTAAAAATTTGTTTATCGAAACTGAATTCAAATGTAGCAATCTCTACATCATCTTCAACTCTTATGAATGCACCAATTTTTGTTTTGAAATCTATGTTTAAATTCACACCATCAAAAATATTTTCAAAGACAAACCATTTATCGATTGTATTTTCAAATATCTTGGCAGTTTTCTCCTCTTCATTGAGCTTAAAAGGATCAATAATGGTTTCTGTTGGTTTATCATAGTAACCAAAATTATTTTTGAAGTATTTTTTTACTTCATTTTTATCTTTAACATTATTGAGTTCATTTATGCCATTGATTAAATGTTTCAATCCGCATAACTGTTTTATGTCTTTTTCATATGCTGATTTGATGCTGCCTTCAATGGTGTTTTTAAAATCTTTATTTGAGTTATGTAACTTCTTAAATATTGATTCAACTTCATCTTTACTGTATCCTGAACGCCTAAGTACATGAACAATTCTATAGCCAATTTCATTTCTATGGCCTTCAACATATATTTTACCAATCATTTTTTGTAATTTATTAATATCAGAATGAAAAGTATAGTGAGGATTGTCAGACTCGTCATCGTAATTATCTTTCTTGGTAATTGCAGTCATTATGGCCTCTTCCACTATTGGCAAATTTAAAAAATTTTCAGTGTTCTTATCTTTATCAATGAGTTGAGGTATATAATCAGGACTTTCAAGAGATAAATTCTTTATTGCTTCATCGTAATCCCATGAATGATCAATAAAATTAGCATAAAGATGGCTAACATTATGTTTAGAGCAAGGCAATCTTTGCAATCCTCTAACCCTATTCAATACATTGTAATCAATGCTTGAGGTTCTAATTTTTTTATCTAAAACTACACTCTCAAGTGATTCAGCTAAAGAAATTATAAACAATTTCGGATTGGCATTAAGCTCATTGTAATCAAAATGTATTTCATTTAATGGAATACGCAAATGCACACCTTTTGAGCCGCTCCAATTAATGACCGTGCAAACATCATATTTATTTAAGTATCCCGCTACTTTTTTAGCCTCATCAAAGGGTTCTCGAAGATATCCCTTCTTTACCTTCAATAAATAAAGTTCTTGAATCTCAGATTCATCCATATTGGAAATCAAATCTTTTTCATGATTTTTTATGAAATTATATAACTGATCAATTTCTTGATCGGACAACTGCTTAAGGAACTCATCAATTTCTTGATCTTTTGGTTTAAAAGCTTTATCATTGTTTTGAGTTTCTAAAAACTTTAAAAGAAGATCAGTGTTTATTTCTTCTTTGATATAGGTTTCTTTAGTTAAGTCAAAATCCATGAATATAGTTCTGATTATTCCGATTGATTCATCATCTATTGAAGTATACAATTCAATATATTTTGGGCTGATTGAATGATCCGTAGCATATTCCACTAATGCTTCACCACTTTCTAAAGGTGGTTTCTCCCAGAATCCAAAATGCTTTTCATTAATGGGGTAAAATAAACATTCAAAAATTTTAACTAATTCTTTATTAATAGTACCACCTTCTTTAAAAATAAAATAAAGAGATAATTTTAAAAAAATTATCTCAAATTATTTTATTTGGCATTTTTCAACAGTTCTAAATTTTTATTATAAATCATAAGTTTATCCAAACAATTTTTGAGCTCACCTATTAAGTTATTAGTCATTTCTTGGTTTTCATCTATTACAGACAAAACATCCAAATCATCTTTAATAGATGCAGATTCTAAGTTACATAAGCAACCAAACATGTCTTTTTGGAAGCCTTTGCTTCTAACTTCAGCCCATTCTAAATCAATGAACGTGAATTCCATCTCCATAATATTATCAATAAGTTCATTTTTTATGGATTCAGAATCAATAGGGTGATAAGATAAATAAGCCTTATCTACAATAGGCTCATCCTTATTATTAAATGGTATGCCCCTTTTCATAGCAAATTTACTTAAAGCATTATCGTATTTTGATAAAGATTTATCTAATTCTGACCATTGTGAATCAAGGGTTGTTTTTTGAGATTGAATTTTATCAATAAGATCACCTATTTCTTCTTTACCCTTTTTTATTTCATGTGGGCAAAGTTTCGCATATTTCTTTAATAAGTTAAATAACTCATTATTATATAACTCGTAATAAACCATAGATTTTTCAAAATTCTCAATTTGTTGTGGAACATTTTCATATTTTTCAAGCATATGCTTTCCAATCATTCTATACCACCTTCCTTTTTAATTTCTTCCTCGTATACACGAGCTAAGCAATATCTCATTATTGCTGTAGGATTTAATAGAAGTTTATCTTCAAGATATTTTATCATTAAATCCATATCTTCAGTTCTTTTTACAGTAATTGGATTGTCAATAAATTTCTTGCCCATAATTAAATCTCCTAATAGTTTTAAAAAAAAGAAAAAATAGTGATAGATTTTACTATTCCCCCTTTTTTGATATGGACCTCTCTGGATCTATACCGACTTTATACACAAACATTATGTTATCGGTTCCTTTAAGTTTCACAGCTTTGGTAACTTCCACCCTGATGTAATCTCCCCCTTTGATTTCATTATAAAATCTGCGAAGATTACGATGAGATGGCAATGTAGTTAATAAATCTTCACCATTCTCATCTTCCCCCACTTTTAGGACAATTTGAAGGTTCCCATAACTGTCATGTTCTTCATTCACTACAAGGCCTTCGATAAACTCTCCAACCTCTGGTCTCCAGTAGCGAGAATACTCGCTTTTAGCTTTTAAATCTATAAATGTCATAATATATTTCTCCATATTTTTTTAATGTTTAAAAATATTTCTAACGTTTTTTTGTAAATTCCAGAATTCACAATTAGTTATATATTGTTTGGGGCTTATATAATTCTTTATTTTTGAAAAAACTCTTTAAAATAGGTTAAATAATCTTTACTTCATAACAAATTTGTTATATTTTCTTACGATTTTATACAATTTAATAAACTTTTTTTCAAAAAATTTATATAAAAAACTGAAAAAATTTTATATTATGAATAGAAATCTCTGGCTTGAAATAAAACAGGACATATTGAAGTCTGATTTTAGCAGTTTTGAAAATTATAGAAAAAATAATTTAAATTTATCAGATATAAACATGCTCATCCAGTTAATTCCAAATTTAAGAGGTAAAGCTTATGTATCTTTTATTTTATCAAGTGGGTTGACTCGTAGTCAAGCTTTGAATTTGAAGGTAGAGGATATGATAGATGCTTGTTTTTTCCAATTTTTTTCAAATGATGACGAAGATAAGTTAACAAGTTTGTTATCTTCTAATCCATGTAAAATTATTCCTGTGTGGCATATAAAAACTACAAATGGTGAAAAAATTACATTTTCAAGCCGTGAATCTACTTATTATTTATTCCTTTATCTAAAAGAGAGACAAATGAATAATCCTATTTCTTTAGATGAACCTCTTTTTGCTTCTGAAGGTGGAAAATTATCTCAACAACAATTAAATGTTATTTTTAATTATTTTGAAAAAGTAAAGATACTTAATTGTAAATCTGATGACTTTTCTTTTTCAGATAGGACTCTTAGAAACTATTTTATATTAGCTTGTGAAAGATTGCTACCCTCCTTTATTGACAACAAAAAAGATCTGGAAAAAATTGTTTTGAGAAATGAAAATAATACTAAACATGAAAAATTATGTAAATTATTCATTTCAGGTTTATCTGAAGATATAAAAATTTATAAGGAATTCACTTCCGACATGGATCAATTAAGAAAATATTATCTATGCATTGAACCATTTTTAAGTGCAAGAAATCATTATAAAGAAGATATGAATATTCCAAAAGAAACTATTGAGGATAGATTATACTATAATTCTGCTTTTAAAGATAAATATACCCAAAAAGAACTTGATGAAATAATTGATAATTATCTGAGCAAATTCAGTGTTTATCCAGATTTTGATGAAGACCAACAAAAAATAATTAAATATTTAAAAGCTCATGTTAAAGAAGACAATGATGTTGGCACTTTTACTTTTACGGAAAGTTATTTGGATAATTTGTTGATAGATTCTTTTTTAGAAGGGGATATTGATTCTGATAATTTTTTTACTAAAGTAAACATAAGTAAAAAGTCTCCAAGATATACTATCAACCAAATTTTAATACATTTAGATAATCTGAAAATTTTTAAAAAATATCAAATAGACAAGGAGTTATTTGAACAGTATTTAATATTTTACTTTAAAGAAATAAAAGAACCAAATGAAACTTATTTTACAAAAAAGGACATTGTGAAAAAATTAACTGACATTAAATATGGCGTTTTTCCTGATTATTTTATAGAAACTGGGCAATATAATCCGAATTCCTGATTTTTTATAGTTTTGAGTCCAGATTATGTATGCTCCAATATAAATAATTGATTTGCTTTTTTATCTAAAAATTCACATATCCATTCAATTTTATCCAATAAAGAAGGATTGACATAATATCTGCTTATCTCACCCGCATCATCCACACAGCTTATACTATGTGAATAGGGTAAAATAAATTCATTTTGACCATATATCCTCGATACTTTAACCCAGTATTTCTTCTTATTTTTACAATCCGCAAAATCTTCAAAATACATAAAATTCCTATTTCTTTTTAGATTAATGTATAATTCTTCAATCTCTTCAACAGTAGGAAGCAAGTATGCTAAGCCATGCACACCCAATCTTTTCCGTATTTTTAAACAAGTTTTCTCATCATATGGCTTTTTAAATTCAGTATAACCATATAGTTCATCTTGTTCCCTCAGCATCTCCTCATACTCTTTTTGAAGCTCTCTAAACTCTCGCTCCTCATCTTCTGAATATGTTCTTTCATTACACATTGCTAATCGCCATCTAATCTTTTCTGCTGATCATACAATTCCGCCACAGCCAATCTTATAACGCTACTTTTATTAATCATCTTCTTTGAGCTTAAATATTCTACCATATGTTGCATTTCAGGGTTAAACCTGATAGTGAAGACATTGTAATCTTCTTCTGTTTTTAAATTATTTTGACTTGTCATAGACATTATTTTAAATTCTAAAGGTAATAATCCTTCAAAAAAATTCTGTAGGACAATGCTTATTTTTTAATTTAACTTATTTTGCAGGACACTATAGTGGAATAGAGTTTATTTAACGCACCTGCTTTTGCTTTTTGATACTTATGATGGTTGAGTGCTTATCTCTCCGTTTTCTGATAAGATTTTAACCTATCAAAAGTGTCTTAATTGACAAATGAACTATTTTTTGGAGGTAAAAAATGTCTAAAGAAATTATAACATTGTGCGTCGGACAGAGGCACTATGGAGGTACCCTTAAACAGGGTGATGTAGTGGAATTAAAACTCTTGGAAGAGTCAGATTATGAGAACAACATTGCCGTATTCAATCCTGATGGTGTTCAATGTGGATCCATTATTAATCGTAGATTTGATTCAGACATTGTCGATGGCATCTACAACAATGATATGGTCATTGGATTTATGGAAGATTACGATTGGATTGTTGTCAAGGCATACAAATCCAAATCATTCTTGAAAGCGATACCGAAGGCTGCTAAAGAAGTGTCTGAAGAATCAATCGAAGCAATGGAATGTCATGTAGCAAACTTAAAGGCATCAATCCATGAGATGATTTGTGCATTGGATGATGTTGGTGATGATTTCCTATTGGAACAGCACTTGAGAAGCCAAATTGAGAGCAGTATAACATTGCACAATGAGCTCTCCAATGAAGTCGTCAGGCTACAGAACGAATTGATTGTTGCTCAAAGGACTACAAGAGTGTTCGATTATTATTCCGAGCAATCAGCTAAATAGTTTTTTGGTGATTTACAATGAATGAACATGAATTAGACAATTTAGACCCAAGCAATGTACAGGATGTAGCTTACTACATCTGGAGAGAATGTGAACATGTTGACGATCCGAATGTGATGGGAACTGCATTTTATAATGCATGTATGGATTTAGCTAATGCTGAATTTCCTCATATCCCCTTTAATGACATTTGGCATGAGATTGAATCATATTTGTATTAAGATTGTTGGAATGACCTGTAAGGGTCTTAAAAATCTAATATTTAATTTTTTTGGCGATATTATGTTGGATATTACACAGGATAATTTGAGAGTAAATCAGTTCTTTAGGACTGAATACAGTTTTGTTGAAGAGATTGATGTTGGTGGCTTTAAAGGCTATAAGACCAAAGATGGCGAGATTGTTGTTGTTATTGATAAAGTATTGGAAACTATTCCTCAAGCTTTTATCAATGATTTAATTTCATTAGGTGAGGCATTGTACTTCTTGCATCAGACCCAAATTCATTTCTATTTGATTTGTGTCGGTTGTGATTTAGATTTTGAGCTCTGTGAGTGTGTTTTACCTATTAATATCAGATTAGCTTGTTTTAAGTGATTATATGTACTATAGAATTAGCATTTCAAGAGTCCAACAAGACGATAGTGGGATCTTTATTTGGGATACAATGGTCAATCAAATAGATTTGGAATTATCCATTTCATTATATTTTCAATTAATGAACTTAGATTCCTTTGATTATCAATCCAGTTGGGTAACCTTTAGGATAACTAAATCCGATATCTTAAACCTTGAATATGAGTATTTCAATCAAGATGATTTTGAATTCATCAGATTACTGTATTCTGTTTTAGATATGGGATTCGTGGTAGGGGTGGACATGTTTGTCCATCCTGCCCTATAGACTGTCGAACTTTGTAAATAAATTTGTGAGTGATTATATGAATATTTCTGAAGCTGTGCGACTAATTAATCGGACCAATAACAAAGAATTGATGCAAAAAGCACTTGACGTAGCATATGCATACGATTTAGAATGTTTAAAAGAATCAGCCGATAGATTTGAGGACCTGGACATTCTTACTGCGGAATCAATAGTGCATCACTTATTATATGTGAATAGTGATGCTTTAATGTTTCCTACAGATTGTTACTCCGAAGATCTTGAAAAATATGTAGTTGAACTTAAATTGGAGGCTAAAAATGGACGAAAAGGAAGCAATTGAAAAGTTTGTAGACTTGGAATTTGAGATACAAAAGAGGTACAAGCCACTTGATTGGTTGGATCTTACCCTGTTTGTTGAAGATGGAAAAGGCAGCATTACATTTGGTAATAATGCCAAACAGCAAAGCCAATTGAAATTTTTTAATGAGTGTAGGCAAATTAAAGAATTTATCGAATCTAAAGGGTATCCTGCAGAATTAATATTGTATCCTGCTGAGGATGAATGTCCTTATCCTGAAGCAACTATTAATTTCAGCCTGGATGGGAGTGAATTATAGGTGATAAAAATGCATGGAAATGTTGACAAAACCAAATGGGAATTAGCACAAGAAATTGACCATAAAATTGAAGAATTCTTTGCTGAATTACAAGAAGAATACAACATCGTAATCAATTGGAACAATGCCAATTGGGATTTTGAATAGAGGTGATTAAAGATGTGTAAATGTTTTGAATGTGAGATGCTTATCGATGATGAGCCAATAGCGGTTGTAGTATATAAATCAAGTTCTCCATTTTCAGATGATATAATTTCGTTCTGTGATGGATTCAAATGCCTGTACAACGGTGTTGAAAGCTTGAATGTGTCTGATCTTTCTAAAGGCAGATGCAGATTAAGAGGTGAATGATTTGACTGTGAAGTATGACAATGGGATGTATACTACCAAAATTCCAGATTTGATTGAACAGGATGAACTTGATGTAGATGAGGATGTTGATGAACCTTGTGATGATATTGACACTTCATTTATTGAGCAGGAAGATGCAGAAATACGCTATCTGATTAGACACTTTGCCAAATCTGGCAAGCTTTAAGCAATTAAATTGATGGTTTGGTTTCTGCATTTTTTATCAAATGCGAATATAACGGCGTTATAAAAATTTAGTTTTTTTCTTTGACCTGAGCATGTCATTTAAACTGCTCATTTTTTATTAGAAAAATATTTGTGAGGTTTTATGTATGGCTACAATTAGTGTACAAGAGCTTCGTGAGAAGCAAAAAGAGCTCTGTGATAGTTTTATACTTGATACAGATAAGATGGATGAAATTATGAGAAAACACACTCAGAAAATGGTGCAAGGTGAATTCCACAATTACTCTATCAATAACATTCTCTTAGCAGACTTCCAGCTTTATATGAGAACCAATGAAACAACTGAATTGCTTTCTCCATTCAAACGATGGAACAAAGTAAACAGATATGTCAAAAAAGGTGAAAAGGCATTGTATATCCTTGCTCCAATCTTCTATGAAGAAGAAAAAGACGATGGTACTGTAGAACAGAAAATGTGGTTCAAAAAGGTTCCAGTCTTCGATTTAAGCCAAACTGATGGTGAAAAATTCGAACCAGACTATGTCAAATACGATGGAAACATCTCATTTCAAGACATCATTGAAAGAACCAACATTGAAGTTATAATGTCCAATAAGGAAATCACCAGAGGATACACCGATGGAAAGAAAATCTGGATCAGCAAACACATTTCAGATCCTCAAAAGGTCTGTGTATTCTTCCATGAGTTGACCCATTACAAATTGCACTTTGGATCTGATAGAGAACAATTAACAAAGTCTGTTAAGGAATTGGATGCAGAAGCGGTTAGCTTCATGATTGCTTCTGTTCTCGGGATTGAGAATGAAGAGGCTGGTGCATACATTCGTGGATGGGCCGGCAGTAATGCTCCTGATGAAATTAAAGGTCGTGGCTCTAAATTGATTAGGACCGCTCAGGAAATCATAGATGAAATGAAATTATGTGATTTGCTTGAGTCAAAGTCTTAATTCCTTTGACCTACACCATCCAATTTAAATCAATCATGATTACATGTACATCACCGCTAACAAAGGAGGCAATATAAATGAAAATTTTACAAGAGAAAGAAGTTGAAAAGATAGAACCCCCAGAAGATACTTGGGCTGTACTAATTATAGCAAATGGGACTGAACATATGGTTTACTTTGTCGATTTTTGCGGCAAAATCTTTGATCATGTAAGGGTTGAAGATGCCAGAAGAGTTGATGTTGTAAAAGCTGTCAATCATATGGTCAAATTTTCTGTCAGCCCAAGAAAGATGTTCGACATTGACTGCCTATTCACTACCAATAGAATATTTGAACCTGACATGAGAGCATTCAATAATCCTCAAGCGTGGGAGCCTGGCTTTGAGTTCTTGCAGATCATTAGGCATTTAAGTTTCTGTAAGAATGTGTTGAATTATAGGGATAGCGATGAGTATCAACAGACTAAAGCTTGTGTTGATTACTTTATCAATGCTTATCGTGTACCTATAGAGCTTAAGGACGAAGCTTTACATGAAAGGGAGGTGCAAACAAGAGCAGAGTACATTAAGCAACTGGAAACCTGTATATGGTAGTTGAATTTGGCAGTTGAATATCTGCCTTATCAAAATATTAACTCTTTTTATGGAGGCTTGTAAAAAATGATTAGAATTGTCGATGAAGATCTAAGACAAAAGGTACTTGCTATCTGCAATAAACTTGAGAAGAATGGATACATTAGGGAAGTGTATGAAGATACTGCCCTATGCCAGATTCAAGTTACTTGCAGTTTCAGCATTGATGTGGTCGAATTATGTGAATTATTCAAGGCTAAAGGCTTTCAAGCTCATTGCAGCCCAAATGCCAGATACATAAATAACATTGTATATGTATCCATTGGCAAAAGCCCAGATTTGACATTGGACGAATGCTTTGAAGATGGAGATGATTAGTGTGGATGTTAAAGGATGTGTACTTATTAGCAAGTTAGCGGATATGATCTATAGAAAAGAAAACATGCAAGATTGGACTGAAGATCAATTCTTTAGTGCAGATTTGCATTCAATTGTAGCAAAACATGATGTAGACGAAGAATTAATTGATAATGTTGTTGCAGATTTAACAACTTACTTTGACTATTAGAGGTGATAAAAGATGGTATTGATGAGCTTATTAGGTTTAGCTGTGAGTGTAGGCTTTTGGAAGGGAATGAGTAGCGTCGCTGAAGAGCATGGCAAGAAGGCGTATCCGCAATTAAATAGGAGAAATTATGATTTGGACAATGGCGTGAAAGGAATATCCATTTATGGAGAAACCAACATTAGAAAAATCGCTGCAAGAAATGGCGTCAGACCAAACAAACAGGATGTCTTGCCTTACTATGGTTACCAATCCTGTACAGAATACGTCAGTAAATACGCCAACAATCCTCATGATGTTAGCAACTTTATTGAGGAGTGGAAAAAGGTTAGCAAAGAACAGGAACGCAGAGCATCCCTACAGATTCAACGTAGCAGCCAATCCTCCTATAACACTACTGCAAATCAATGGAAATCTGCCGACTTTAATGGAAAAACCATAACCCATGAAGTTGTCCATTGGTTCAATCTAACTATCCCTGAACATCAAGCCAGAATAGATGAAATCTATGAAAATACTGTATTAAAAGATCTCTGTGTATCCAGACCAGTAGTTCGCAAACATCCAAGCATATATGGGCATCGTACTGAATATTGGAGAATCAGAGCACGTAAAAGTGATCAACAAGATGATTGGTCAACCAATGCATCATGGAATGCATTGTACAGGCAATGCTGTAAACATTGTGGTTACGAAATGTAACCACTTTATTTTTTCATGTTTATTATCTGATAACATCAAAAAAATTAAACAATTAACTTATTGAACTGATAAAATTGTCTCGATTTACTTTGTGTAAATTTAGAAAAATTAAATTATTATAAAAACTAAAATATTTTATATGAAAGCATATAAGATTAATGAAAAAGGCAAAGTAAATAGGATAAATCATATTAATTTTAATAAAGAAAAAACAGATTTGCAAAAAATTGTTGAGGATAATTTAGAAACTATTTTTAATTTAAAATTAGTCAAAAGTGAATTTTCAATAAAAAATAGACAAATTGACACATTAGCTTTTGATGATGAGACTAAATCATTTGTTATTATTGAATATAAGATTAAAAAGAATAGTAGTTTAATAGATCAAGGACTTGCATATCTTGAAAAATTACTTAATAATTTCGCAGATTTCAAAATGATTTATTATGAAACTATGGGAAAAATACCTAAAAAAGGAGATATAGATAAAAGTCAGAGTAGAATCATGTTTGTTTCCCCATATTTCACAGATTTGCAATTAGAAGCTACTTCCTTTAAAGACTTGCCTTTTGAATTATGGAAAAGCACTAAATTTGAGAATAATATGATTTTGTTTGAACAATTGGAAGTCTCAAGAAATAAAGAGTCTATTAATCCACTTTTTAAATCACAACCTGGGAAAATTAAACCAGAAATTGAAAAGGATATCAAAGTGTATCATGAAGAAGACCACCTTACAAATAAAAATGAAAATATTGTTAATTTATATGAAGAATTACGAGACAGAATTTTAAGTGAATTTGAAGATATTAAACTCGTGCCTCAAAAACATTATATTACATTTAAATATGATAATAAAAACGTAATAAGTCTTGAAGTCCAACAATCTAAATTAAAAATATTTGTAGGTATGAAAAAAGGAACTATAAAATCAAATGATAAAAAATTAGAGATCAATACAAAAGGACACTATGGAACAGGAGATTATCAATACAACTTAAAACCAAATGATGACATATTTGAATTTTTAAGCATATTTAAAAAATCTTATGATGATAAAGTAAAAAGCCAAATTTAAAAAAAACAACTACTAAATTCATGTAATAATTAACTATTAAAATGGGTAGATTATAAGTATTACATTAAAATATGTATCCATCACATATTTAAATAAAAATTATCAAAAATATTTATGGTGAAACTATGGCTCAAGTGAAAAATGACGATGCAATTATTGAATCCATATCTTCAAAAAAAATTAAATGTTTTGTAACTGGTAAACTTAGGGCTAATACTCCTGAAGAAAGAATTAGGCAAGATTTTGCCAGAACTTTGGTTCATGTTTATGGTTATGAGTTGAAAGATTTAGATGTTGAATTCAAAATTAAAATGGGCAGAGCAAGGAAAAAAGCAGATATTGTTATTTTTCAACATGGGAAGGAGCATATTCAAGAGAATATACAAATTATCATTGAAGCTAAACGAGAAGATATAAAAGCTTCGGATAAAAAAGATGGTGTTGATCAGTTAAAATCTTATTGTGCTGCTTCAATTAAGTGTAAATTTGGTGTTTGGATAGGTAATGAGAAAATAGTCTATAAGATTAATGAAAATAGGGACTTTATTAGTGTTCCGGATATTCCTCGATTTGGTGATTCAGAAATTCCAATACCTACAAAAAATGATTTAAAACCTGCGATTAATTTGAAACAAACATTTAAAAGAATTCACAATTATATTTATGTTAATCAAGGTTTGCCTAAAGATGGCTCTTTTGAAGAGTTACAAAAATTGATTTTTTGTAAGGTTTACGATGAACAGTATAGTTCTTCATTAAAATTTTATATTTTGCCTGAAGAAAGTACAAGAGATTTTAGAAATAGAATAGATACTTTATTTGAGAATGTTAAAAGAAGATATCAATATATTTTTAAAGATAATGAAAAAATTATTTTAAAAGATAATGTTTTAGAGTATATTGTTTCTGAATTACATAATTACTCTTTTTTAAATACAACTGTTGATATTAAAGGAGAAGCTTATCAGGAAATTATAGGTTCCAACCTTAGAGGGGATCGTGGAGAATTTTTCACTCCTCGTAATGTTACTTATGCAGCTACTGAGATGTTGTTATCTTTATTTGATAAAGACCAGCTGACCAGTCCTGGGAGTATGAAGATTTTAGATCCCGCATTAGGCACCGGGGGCTTCTTAATTTCTTCAATAACCTTGATAAAATCCATATTGGAAGAAAGAAATTTAAATAGCTCCCTATTAAGAGATAATTTAAAAGAAATTGCTACAAATAATTTATACGGTATTGATTTTAATCCTTTTTTAGTAAAAGTGGCTCAAATGAATATGGTTATGCATGGGGATGGTTCTTCTAATATATTTCAAGCAAATTCTTTGGAGTCACCTAAGAAATGGGATTCTGATGCTCGAAGAAATTTAAAATTTGGCACTTTTGATGTTGTTTTAACTAATCCCCCGTTTGGTGCAGAAATTAAAATAGATGATAATGAGATTTTAGAGCAATATGATTTAATTTTTAAAGGCACTGAAAATAGACGTTCTGCTATTCCTCCGGAACAATTGTTTATTGAGAGATGCTTAGATTTTTTAAAACCTGGAGGATATTTGGGCATAGTTTTACCAGATTCAATTTTAAGTAATCCTGGGTTAACTTGGATTAGAGAATATATTTTTGAAGAGACTTATTTGATAGCAAGTGTAGATTTGCCTAAAGAAACTTTCCAACCACATACTGGAACTCAAACAAGTATATTAATATTAAAGAAAAAACAAGAAATTGAAAAGCGTATTAATGATGATTATGATGTATTTATGGCATTACCTAAATTTGTAGGTATTAATAGTAGAGGATTGCCTTTATACAAACAGACTCCTGATGGTCAGAATATGTTAGATGAGAATGGTAGATTAATAATTAATGATAGCTTACCTTTAGTTGTTGAATCTTTTAAACAATGGATTAAAGATAAAGGATGGGTATAATGCATATAAAAGATGGAAATATGGAAGTGTTTGATTTAAATACAAAATATTTGAATCATGAGGATTTAAATTTTATGGCGTCCCATTATAAACAGGATGTTTTATTTGCTAATCAAACATTAGATAAATTAAATGATAAGGGTCTTGAAATAAAGTCTATAAGTGATTTCCAACAAAATATTTCTGTTCCTGGAAGATTAAAACTAATCGAGACTACAAATAAAGTAGGTAATCCTTATTTATCTCCAAAGGACACATTTTTATTTCCAATATCACCAAAAAAATTTGTTATTGGCTATCCTGATGATTTAAATGTTGAAGAGAAACAATTATTAATTACTTGTTCTGGTAGTACAGGTAGAACAGTTTTAGTTAATAAAATTTTAAAGAATTATGTTATTTCAAATGATATGATTAGATTAGATATTAATGAAGATAAAGTTGGATATGTTTTTGCATATTTAAATACAAATATTGCGCAAATTCTAATTCATAGTAAAGAATATGGATCTACTATTAAACATATTAATGCAGAACATATTTCTGATTTGCCAATACCTCACTATGCCGATGCTTTTGAAAAACAAATTAATGATTCAATTTTAGAGGCACATAAAATAAGAGAATCTGCTCATTTATTATTAAATGAGGCTATTAATGAATTATATAGCTTAATTGATATGCCAATAGTGGATGACGAGGATATTGTTGAGGAAGAATTAATTGGTGAGTATGAAGATAATAGATGTTTTATTTTGAATTCAAAGGAATTAAATGCACGTTTTGATGGTTCTTTTCATAATCCCGTAAGCCGGGAAAATTATAAAAATATTAAAAATAAGGGTCAAGACGATAAATTTAACATATTTAATCTTGAAGATTTAGCAGATATTTTTGTTCCACCAAGATTTAAAAGAGTTTACACTACAGATAAATCAAATAGTGTTCCTTTTTTACAGGGAAGCCACATTATTCAAATTAAACCTCAAGGTATTCGACGTCTTTATGATAAAATAAAAATTATTGATGATTTAATTGTTAAGGAAGGCATGATACTATTAACTGGTTCAGGTACTGTTGGAAAAGTATCTTTAGTTAGCGAAAATTGGAATAATTGGGCGGCATCAAATCATATTATACGTTTAGTAATACAAGATCAAAAAATTAATCAAGGATATTTATTATTATTCTTGTTAAGTGATTATGCACAATTACAGATTGATCATTTAGTATATGGATCTAATGTAGATGAAATTGGTGAAGCTGGTGAGCTAATCCATAATATCAAGATTTTGGTTCCTAAAGATAAAGAAATTGAAAATAAAATTGGAAATAAAGTTATTGAAGCATATTCTTTGAGAGATAAAGCAAATGTCATTGAAAATGAAACAATTTCCAGATTACAGTCATTAATGTTACTTTAAATTCTTTTTTTACAAAATCCTTGATGGTGATTATTATAATGTTACTAAAGATTTTAGTAACTTTGAAGTTAAGGGATTTGAATAATAGAATAAGGATGGTGTGAATTTAAATGAGGATGAATAGTATCATATCTATCTTATATCTATCAGGTTATTAACTTTATATTTTTTATTAACAAACTATTCTTATGGACGAACAAACTTTAATTTTAAAAACTCAAATAGAATTGTCTACTCAGCGTGTTAAAGTAATTAAGGCATTCGAAAACGCAGATGTGCTTCGACCTAAAGAAATTGCTGCATTAAATGGAATGAACATAAATAATGTCAGTAAGATATTAAATCAATTAAAGAAGATAGATTTAGTTACTGGAGTAAGCTCTAAAGGACGTGCTCGGTATTATTCATTAACAGATAAAGGTAAGTATATTATTGATTATGTAGATGATTGTAATGAATGAGATAGAAATAAAATTAACATTTCAAGATTTTGACTTAAAACCAGTTAAGCCAACAGCCACATCATCAATCGTTTATGTCCGCAAGGACTGGATCGGCAAGACAGTCAATATCATACCTGTCCCTGACTATGTTACTAAAGAGATCATTGAACAGGAAAAGCATGATGACGGTTATTATAAATTGATAATTTACACAAATAAGATGCTGCAAAAGATTGTTAAAGGCAATGATCGTTTAGCGAGGATTAATCTGCCTGCAAGTTGGCTTGGGTACAATGTGCTGATAATTGAATCTCCGGCTGATTAAATTTGCTATGTTTTGTACTAAATCTAAAAGAATGGTTGGGGATACTTGTTATTTTAATAATAGTATTCATTCATGTCATGTCCACATATTTCACAGTAATCAGTTTCATACATATGTTCATGTCCGCAGTGTGGGCAGGTTATATTATCCGGTTCGAAATAATCATAATTTACATTGGGGTCTTTATTATCGATTTCTTTGTTTTTTCTCTGGATCTCTTGGAAAAATTCTTCTTTTTCAATAAGTTCCGCACCACATTTTGGGCAAAATTCAAAATTTTCATAGAATTCATTACATTTTTGACAATATGAAACTTTAGGTTTTGGAGTCCCACAATATGGACAAAATTCAAAATCGTCATTTAATTCTTTTCCACATTTGGAACATGTATCTGTTGTTATTGTGTCTTCTTCCTTTTTGTAAAATAATTCTTCAAAGGTATTATATTCTTTTAAAATGCTTTTTAATAATTCCAGATCATAACAAAGCAAATCTGTGGATTCTTTAACTAATGTGCCAAATAATAATTTAAAGTCTTCAAATGGGAGTTTTTTCATTGCGGTCCATGCTTCTTTTATAGGAGCAACATAATTTTGGCTACAATTTTGTAATTCTTCAAAATAGTCATCTAAAAGTTCAAAGTAATACTGTTCTTCATCATCATAATAATTTTGTTCAATGTAGATATTATTTATAGCATAATTAGTATTTTTCTTCACTGAAGGCCCATCAAATTTATATTCTAATCCTTTCTTTGATTCAAGGTACCTTTCATTTTCTTCTTCCTCTTTTCTACCATTGATTATATAAGTATTTATAAAATCAAATTTAGTAATGGTTGCTTTTGTTGTAGTGTTTAATTTATAATATTCTCCTAATGCTTCAAAAAATAAATCTCTGGTTAATAATCCTTTTGCAATCCAATAATAGTATCCGAAATCCAAATAAGGTTCATCGCGAGGTAAATCTATAGTAAAAGCATTTGTACTTTCAATATCATAATAATGTTTAACTGCATTAAAAAGTTCATCGAATTCTATTCTTTGTTTAAGTTCTGAACGATATAATTTATAAAATCCTAAAGCCTCATCTGCAATCCTACTTTTATACTCATCTGATTCCGTATAGTTTTTCATTTCATTTTCTAATTGCCTTTGCCTTTGTATTTCCATTCTCCTCTCTTTCTCTTCTTCCTCTTTTTGCCGAAGCACTAAATCCGCATACTCTTCCCAAGCTTCTCGTTCAGCTGATTGGATTAGTAGTTTACCAATTGTCTTTCCAACTTGAGAACCTATGTACCATGAACCTGCGTTAACCATTTTTTCACCTTTCATTAATTAATTTTCTATCTATTCTTATTTATGTATAAATTTTTTTATTTAATTATTTACAAAATTATTCAAGTACATATTTATTTGTTTATACATGTACATGCAGAGAAACAAAAATGAGAACAAGTCATTAAGTGTGCATTTAATTAGTTGTAGGCATGACCAAATAGATTTGAGTTAATGAATTCATAATTTTACTTAAATATGATTAATATATAATGATACTCATTTCAAGCAAACTGATTCAATAATTTTTACACCCCATAAATTATTCTAAATAAAAAATAATGTAAAGTATTTAATATTTGTTTAATATATTATATATTAAGAATTTTTATTTATTTAGAAAATGAGCATAAATGTTTGGCAAATATAAAACGAAAATAAACTTAAGTCATATTCTACCATTTTTTAAATGAATAAAAAGTAATATAAAAATAAGGTATCTAATTTTGATTAAAAAATATTAAAAAGGTAAGCAAAAAATATTTTTTAACAAAAATGGAAAATTTTAAACAGAACTATTGAAAATTAAAAAAATAATGAAATAGCAGAATAGGAGGAATTAGGTGAAAGCTATAATTTTAAGTGCAGGCGAAGGAACAAGAATGAGACCTTTGACTCTCACAAAGCCTAAAACAATGTTGCCTGTTGCTGGAAAACCTATTATTCAATATAATATAGAGGCACTGCGAGACTGCGGTGTGAAAGATATTCTCCTTATTGTAGGATATAAAGAGGAGATCGTTAGAAATTACTTTAAGGATGGTTCCCATCTTGGAGTGAATATCAGTTATGCTACACAAAGCAAATTGGAAGGAACTGCAGATGCAATAGGATATGGAAAAGACTTCATTGAAGATAGTTTAATCACTCTTAATGGAGACATCATATTAGATGTGGATATCCTTAGCGAAATCATTGAAGATTATGAAAAATCCAAGCCAGACACATTAATGGTACTTACAGAAGTTGAAGATCCGAGCGCATTCGGTGTTGTTGAATTGGATGGGGATAACATCATAAATATTGTTGAAAAGCCTAAAAAAGAGGAAGCTCCAAGTAATTTGATAAACACTGGAATCTATATTTTCAATAAGGACATTTTTGATAAAATTGCTAAAACTGAAGTTTCCCCAAGAGGAGAATATGAAATCACAGATTCCTTGTCACTCCAAATAGCTGATGGAAAAGTGGTTAAAGGACATAAAACCACAAAAGAATGGATGGACATTGGAAAACCATGGGAATTGATTGAAATCAACGAAGAATTGCTCAACAATATTGAAGGTGAAATCAAAGGAACTGTCGAAGAGGGAGTAACTATCCATGGAGAAGTGTTTTTAGATGAAGGCAGCCTTCTTCGTTCAGGCGTTTACATTAAAGGTCCTGTTTACATTGGTAAAAACTGTGACATTGGGCCAAATTCATACATTAGAGGAAATTCATACTTTGGAGATAATGTCCACATCGGTAA
>CACXWH010000030.1:27129-28482 GCA_902771225.1 uncultured Methanobrevibacter sp.
CATTAAAGGTCCTGTTTACATTGGTAAAAACTGTGACATTGGGCCAAATTCATACATTAGAGGAAATTCATACTTTGGAGATAATGTCCACATCGGTAATGCAGTGGAGATTAAAAACTCAATCATTATGGAAAACACCAATGTTAGCCATTTAAGTTATGTAGGTGACTCCATTTTAGGTTCCAATTGTAATATTGCAGCTGGAACAAATATTGCTAACTTACGTTTTGACAATAAGACTGTGAAAACCACAATTAAAAATAAAAAAACAGATACTGGAAGACGTAAATTAGGTGCAATTGTAGGGGACTCTGTAAAAACAGGTATCAACTCTAGTTTAAGCCCTGGAGTCAAAATAGGAGTAAGAGCCACAATTGGTTCAGGTGTTTTATTATATGAAGACCTGGAGTCTGACATGAGAGTCTTGGTAAAACAAGAACACATTTACCAGAACAAAAAAGAAACTGGACAGATCTCTCTAGAAGAAGCAGAAGATAATAAAGAAGAATAAAAAATTTAACAAAATTATATTAATTAATTAGATTTATATTGATTAAAAATTTATATTAATTAAATAGAATTAATATTAATTAAATAGAATCTACATTAAATAATTAGAATTTATATTTATTAATTTATCTAATTAATAAAAAAAATTAAAAGAGGAGTATATTATGAAACTCAATGAACCCGTAAAAATATTCCCTGGTGCACAAGTAATAGGCGATGTTGAAATTGGCGAAAACTGTTCCATCTGGCATGGTGCAGTTATTCGAGGAGATGTAGGACCTATAAGAATCGGCAAAAACTCCAATGTGCAGGACAACTGCATTCTTCACACTTCAGCAAACTTGACTCTGAAGATTGGAGACAATGTGTCTATAGGGCATGGTGCTGTAGTTCATGGCTGTGAAATTGATGACAATGTTCTTATAGGAATGAATGCTACTGTTTTAAATGGTGCTAAAATTGGCAAGAACTCAATTGTAGGTGCTGGAGCAGTAGTGAGTGAAAACAAGGAATTTCCAGAAAACAGTTTAATATTAGGTGTTCCTGGAAAGCTCATCAAGGAAACTACACAAGAACAAAGAGACCATATTATTTGGAATGCATCACACTATGTTGAACTTGCAAATGAATACGATGAATAAATTCATCTATTCATCAACTTTTTTTATAAATAACATCTAAAATTTATAATCATATTATCATACTGAATAAATTCTGGCTATCAAAGATTAAAAACACATATCAAGAAGGTAAAATAATGAAAGTACGTAAAGAAGTAGAGGAATTAGACCCTTATGTTCCTGGAAGATCAAAAGAGGAAATTGCACAGGAATTTGGAGTTAA
>CACXWH010000031.1 GCA_902771225.1 uncultured Methanobrevibacter sp.
AGTATGCTTGAGCCGTATGTCCTAAAAGGGACACGTACGGTTCTTAGAAGAGGGGAGACAAGTAATTGTCTCTTCTTATTCGACGTAATCCCAACAAAAACATAAAAAAACAAATGATAATCCAATATCAAGAAAATATAGAAAAAAAAATAATTCATTCGAGAAAAAAAAGTATACCAACTTAAAAAAAAATACCACTTAACATTCAAAACAAGCATAAAAAAAATAAAAAAAGAAACCAGCACCCATAATAATGTAGTATACCCTTCCCTTACAGTGCAATTCATCCCCGACCTAAGAGGTCGGGGTGTTCTTGCAAAAATATGATAAATTGCATTTTTAGTATTATTTTCAAAAGTTGAATTGGTTATTGTAACATTGCTGTAATCACAATAGAAACTCCCTCCGTCAAAGGCTTCATCAAGCAAAGTATTTGACATGATTTTAGAATTGATTAATTAAAAGTTAGTATATGAAACGTATATTGCTCCACCATTATAAATAGCTGAATTATCAATAAAATAAGAACCATAATACTTAAATTACCACCCAATTGTACAACAGCTCCTCCAAAATCACCCCGCAATTAATGAATTTAGAGTTTTTAACAGACACAATGCCATAAACCTCATAAGCATCAATGTCCATGAATAGAGCCCCACCATTTTTTAAAGCAGTAGTATTTACAAACAAACAGTTTTCAAATTCACTTTCCACACATCCTTTAAGTGCTATCGCACCACATGATATATCAGCAGCCAGATTAGTAAAATTAGAATTTTTAATACCTGTTCTTTTTTCACTGTATATTGCAGGAGCATATCTGGAGGTTAAATTTAAAAATAAACAGTTATTGACTTGAAGCTTACCATCACCGTACCCGTATATTTGAGAAAAAGTATAATTATCGCTATTTAAAAAAGTTGTATCTTCAACAGTGATATTTGCATAACCATATACTCCAGCACCCGCTTTTGCATGATTTTTAGTGAATTCACAATTGATTAAATTGATATGATGCCCATTTATAGCACCAGCAGTATCAGCACTATTATTTACAAAAGTTACATTTTCACAATTCAAAAGGGTAGAAAAACTAGAAAAAATCGCTCAGCCCATTTCTTTGTTAAAGCCGTTAATGATTTTAATGTTAAGAAGCGTAACATTGCTTTGAATATTAAATATTCTCGCCTGACCGGCACCATCAACAGTATGACCATTACCATTAATAGTAAAATCCGTTTTATTAACAAATATTCCATTTTTCAGTCCAAAATCAGTGGAATTATCATAAATATAATCCCTAGTTATTTCAATACTATCACCAGCGTTATTAATTTCTGTTTGAAGAGATGTGAAGTTTCCATCAGCATGAACTGCACTAACAGAAATAAAAAGCACTAACAATATGAATAAAATTTTAAACTTTTTCATAATATCCCCCAATAATAATTATTATTTATCAAAATAATCCTTAAAAAGATTATCGAAAATACTATGAATGAAATTAAAAGATTAAAAAATAAGTGAAAAGGAATTAATCCCTTTAGTTATTTCCAAAGTTTTGGATAAACAGCAGGTTTCATGAAAACTTTAGAAACATTAACTACAAAGCCGCCTTCAGCCTCTAAAATCTCATCAGCAAAAAACATTGAGTTTCCGGCCCCTACAAGCTCGCCTTTCAAAGTTTCTATAGCTACAATATCTCCCTTTTTAATATCCTCAGATAAATAGGCAACTCCACCGCTTGCAAGATCTGCACCGTGACATATTGCATCTACAGCTGAATCTTTAATTATGACCTTTGGCAGATAATCCGCTGCTCGCTCCATTGGCATTATTGCTTCACGCAAATATGATTCATCCCCATCTTCAATATAGAAATGATATGCATCAGTAACATCCTGCAATGTTACCAAATTTTCACGTTCACGAAAAGAACCTACCTGTGTTCTTCTAAGTTCTGACATATGAGCTCCAACACCTAGTGCTTCACCGATATTGTGACAATATGTTCTGACATAGGTTCCGGCTTCACATCCTATTCTAAATAAGACGTCACGGCCTTTAATTTCATAAATTGTAGAATAATAAACATTACGGGTTCTTAATTCACGTTTAACCGCAGATTTAACAGGTGGCAGTTGAAAGATTTTACCTGTGAACTCTTCAAAAACACGTCTGATTTCATTTTCATCCACATCCGCATGAAATGTGAGTAAACACACATATTCCTTTGGAGCGGTTAATAATAACTGTATTGCACGGGTTGCATCAGCTAAACCAACAGGCAAAACACCAGTAACCTTTGGATCAAGTGTTCCTCCATGACCTGTTTTATCTAATTTTAAAATTCGTTTTACCCATGAGTCGACTTCATGAGATGTTGGTCCTGAAGGTTTATCTAAATTAATAACACCTTTAGAAATATAATCAGCAATTTCCCTTTCTTCAGGTTTGCATCCATATTCGGGATTTGTAATTGATTTGGATTTTGTTATTAAATTAGTTTTCATGAATTAAACCTTATTAAAAAAAATAGTATAAAAATAGTAAAAATAATGAATAAAATTAATTATTCATCTTATAAATCAGCTAAAGCTGCTTTAATAGATTCAGCGTCGCCAGAAACATCGATAGTTTCTTCAGTTGGTTCTAAGTGAGCAATATTACATCTTCTGTTTTTAACAGCTTCACCGACAACTTCAACAAAGTTTTCGTCAATGATTTCAACGATTGCACATTTTTCACCAGCTTCTCTTCCAGCAGTTTTAACACATACTCTTCCTACTTCAATTGATGCCATTATATCACCTTTAATGTTGTTAAAATGATTTCTGATACTTTTTCGGGATCGAATGTACCAGTATTAATAATTAAATCGTAAATACTCATATTTGAAATATCAATATTATGAATATCCTTATATCTTAAAGCTTCACTTTTTTCCCGAGAAATGATTTCTTCGGATGCTACGTCTACAGATTTTGATTCCCTTTCAGCTATTCTGCTTGAACGAATATCAAAGGGAGTGACTAACCAAAGTTTTAAATCAGCTTCAACAAAATAAGCAGATAACCTGCCTTCAACTATTAAATTATCTGCAGATTTAGCCAGTTCAGCTTGTCTTTTATCAATCTCCTTATCAATATCATCATTACCTTCAGCAAATGCGCTGAATTCAAGAACAGACATATTATGTTCACGAGCCATTTCTCTAAAAACATAACCTGCAGAAATGTAATCTATGCCCATCTTTTCACTGAGCAATTGTGCTGCAGTTGTTGTTCCAGTGCCAGCTAATCCGCCAATAGTAATAATCATTATTTTCTAGCCTCTTGTTTAAAATGTTTACGCATACATTTTGTACATAAGTACCCGCCGTATGGACGGCTAGGTCTTTTGCTAGTTTTTGAAAGTTTACCAATTTCGTATGGACGTCCACGAGGAACTCCATGTAAGACTGCACCACATTCAGCACAAACGTGCTTAGATGGTTTTTTCTTTTTATATCTTAAAACATTTTCTCCACCAGGAGTGTTTTTTCTCATTCTTTTATATGATCTTGATCTAAACCTATTTGCAGGCATTTAATCACCTTGATTAAAATTAATAAAAAATTTAATAATTGTGTAATAGCGTATTCAAAATAGAATACTATAATATATCTATTTCATCATTAATAAATATATAAGGTAAAGGGTTAATTTTAGAACCCTTGTTTAAATCCTAAGAATTTTCTTAATATCTGACTCATACCAAAAGTACAAATCATATACCATAATAACCAACCAATACCATATGGAATAGTAGCTTTTCCCCCATATAACATTGGTCCAATGAAATGCCAAAATGGAGTTAAAGTAAGCCAATAAGCAGGAGCAGGTAAAATTAAAACCAAATGACTAATTGATGAAGCCCTCATCCAGAAGAAAATAAGAATAATAGGAACCATAGTAACAATCATTGGTTTGAATGATTCCATCATGACTTCATTTTGATTTTTAAGCATTTCAGTTTGTTCAGCCTGAAGTTTAGCTATTTCTTTTCCATCCCCATTCTTTTGAGCTTCTCTAAGCTTTGAAGAAAGCTCTTTAGATTTTTTTTGACTTTCATTAACCTTATCTTGATCGACCAAATATTTATTGGCAATATTTGTAATTAACGAAACAATAAATGCTACAATCACCACTGTTAAAGCAGGATTCTGAGGATTTGGATCCAATGCAAGTATTGGATTAAATATAGCATTTAATACATCTAATACCATACCAAAAAAATCAGTCATTTAACTCACCTATTTTAAAACATCCACCAATTTTGAAACGGTTTTAGGCAAATGATTATCATGATTTGCAATGATTTTAACAGTAGCTCCAGTTAATGTTGCATATGCCATAGAAGCCGCCCTATTCATTTCCTGATGTAATTGAATATCACTTGCTTTTTCAACATCACGTGAACGGGTATCATCATTCATTCTTCTATAGATAATCTCATCAGGATTTGCCTCAACCAAAATAAATAAATCCGGTTGTAATTGTTCTAAAACCCAATTAGGAAGACCTGGTAAAAATCCGGAAGGAGTATTTATAGTACAATGAGTATCTACAATAACATTTTCTTTTTCAGATCTTTCTTTGATTCTTTTAGCAGCTTTAGCTTGAATCTCTTTTTGAGTTTGAGCAGGTAATTTCCTTAAAGCATCTCTATCTTCTACAAGTTTTTCCTCAATTGCAAGTTCAGTCATTATGTCGCCATAGTTTAAATGTACATAATCAACTTCTTCAAGAGCTTTACTAAGTACAGTGGTACTTCCTGAACCTGGAATTCCTGTTAATACTACTAATTTCAATTTAATCCCTCATATTAAAAAATATGTGGAGAAGATTAATCTCCTCCTAAAAATTTTCTGAGAAGTGGATTTGAAGACATTAATTGTTCTTCTGCCATTTCCTCATAAAGCTTATGTATAATACCTACAGTAAGCAATACACCAGTACCTCCACCTAAAGCACCGGTTAAATCTGCAAAGAATGCAATAACACCTACATATATACCACTTAAAATGGTAAGTGCAGGAATATATTTTCTTAAAATTTTATATAATTGGCGTTTACTACTTCTAAAACCAGGTATTTGGATACCTGAATTATAAAGTTGTTCAGATATTTTTTTCGCATTTAATCCACTAATTTCAACCCATAAGTATGAGAACAATATACAACAGGACAAGAAGAATATTGCATATACCAGAATATGGAACGGTTCTGTAACAAACATACTTATTTTATTTGGAGTTGATAATAACCATGCAATACCGCTAACAGCTTTACCGTTTTCAACTGTACCTAAAATAGGGAATCCTATTTTTTGGAAAACATTAGCTAAAAGTGAAACGTTAACCAAGAGCGCACTGGTCAAAATAACCGGCATGTTACTTGCATAAACAAATTTTAAAGGATATTTACCAACAGAACCTCTAATTCTTCCGTGACCTCTAACTGAACCATGTGAAATTGGAATTTCAACACGAATAGATTCACCATAAACAACAACTGCAAATACACAAATTGTTGCAAACAATGGAATAAGTAATGAGAAATTAGCAGATCCCATAGTAATAGTTTGGATAAATCCAGGAATTGCACCGGTCATTATACCATCTTGACCAGGGAAGAAATTAAATGTACCTACAAGAATAGCTTGACATACACCAGCAGCAATGAATAAACCAATACCACTACCGAATCCCCATTTTGAAACAACTTCATCTAAATAAATTACTAAAACTGCACCAATTACAAGTTGAAGGAATAATACACCAAGATAAGAATTATCGATTGGTACTAAGTTACCTGTTAATACTAAAACACCCGCTTCAAAAATTGTGAAAACAATAGATAAAAGCTTTTGGGTAGCTTGAAAGTGTGACTTATCCTTATGTGATGAAAGATCCAAATCCAAAAGATTAGATCCGACTAATAATTGCAATACAATAGATGCAGTAACAATTGGACCAATTCCTAAAGTAAGAATTGAACCAAAATTTCCAGCCATAACTGCCCTTAAAGCAGCGAATTGATCTACAGCAGCAGCACTTAATCCATATAATGGTATTTGAGTCAAAAAGTAATATAATACCAAAATAAGAGCAGTCCATTTAAGTTTCTCATTAAAATCTTCATTGTGAACAGGAGATTTTACTTCTGGCAAGAACTTAAATAATGGCTCCAATATTTCGAGTGATGACATTTTATTCCTCTAAAAAAATTTATGGAAAAACTATAATTCTATAGCTTCTCCTCCCACTTCTTCAATTTTTTCAATAGCAGATGCTGAGAATTTTGGAGCGGAAATTTTGAAAGGTTTAGAAATTTTACCTTTTGCTAAAACTTTGTCATAACCTAATTCAGTTACATCAATAACAATTGCATCTCCGTCCATAGATGCTTTTCCACTAGCAATTAAATCATCTGCTTTTTCTTCTAAATAACTTAAGTTAACAGAATTAACTTTTTTAATCATTTTTTGAGGTCTTTTAAAACCATGTTTACCGAAATAATTTGGTTCATGGATTACAGTCCATGTCCAATGTTGTTTTCCGGCTCCGGCTTTACCTTTTCCACCTTTGTTACCTGCACCTCTACGTTTTTTAGTACAGCCTCCTCCGTTGGATCGGGAACCTCTGAGTTTGTTAATTTTACGTTTTGTTCTAATCATAATAAACACCTTATCTAAAGCATTCTTTTTGCAAGATCTTTAATTTCTTCGCCCCTGTAACCTAAAGATCCACCTTCGTTAATGGATAAACGGATATCTTCGTATCCTTTTCTAGGAGGGTGTAAACGGAATACAGGTTTAATTCCCACATCAGCTAATTTAACTTCTGAATTAATTAAAGCTTCAGCTAATTCAGCAATATCTTTATAATCAGAATTTTCAGCTACAAATTCATCAGTAACTTTGTTATTACCTTCGATTCTACCTCTTTTAGCAATGATTTGAGCTAAAAGTTCAGCGTCGATTTCACCCCAGGTAATGTAATCCTTAGACTTTTGAAGCATACCTTCAAAACTAGGATTTTCTTCAACTAATACTGCGTGGTTGATTCTGTTAAGTCTTAACATATGTAAAGTGTCAGCAACATTTTGAATGACACCAGTAGTTCCTCTAACTCTAATAACTAAAAACATAATCATCACCAATTAATAGTTAACTCCCATTTTCTTGAGGTCTTCATTACTTGCTTTTACTTCACTTAAAGTTTTTAAAGCATTGAACACTGCATTAGCAAAGTTAACAGTAGTTTGGGTTTGACCAAAAGATTGAGACCATACATCATGAATACCAGCAAGTTTTAAAATAGTTTTACCAACATCACCAATTACTAAACCTACTCCTGCAGGTGCAGGCATTAAGTTTACATTTACACTACTGGTTTTACCTTGTACTTTGAAAGGTACGGTGTGTTCTCTACCACAAACACAACCCCAATCACCACAGCCTCTTCTTACTTTTATAATATTATATTTAGCATTGTCAACTGCTTTTCTGATTGCAGGTCCAACCTCTTTAGCTTTACCTTGACCTAATCCAACATAACCATCTTTGTTACCTACAGCAACAATTACTCTGAAATTAACTTTTCTACCTGATTTATGCATCCTTTGAACTAAGTTAACATCCATTACTTCTTCTTCTAAATCTGGAATTAAGGCATCAACTATTTCTAATTCCATAATTGGAAGACCTTTTTCAAAGATTTCATCGATATCAGTAATGGTTCCATCTTTAACTAATTGACCCATTTTAGTTCTAGGTTCCCATTCATCAATATTAAAACTCATAGTTATTCCTCTGCCTCATCAATCTTCTTAATAGTTTCATCAAAGTTTTCAGGTAAATCTGCAGGTTCTAAACCTCTTTCCAAATACTTTGAGAATTTTTTATTTTTTTCTTCATCATCTAAAGATTCAGCATAATTTGCAATGTGTTCTCCTCTGATACGTTCATCTTCAGGGAAAATAAAGTCACCGTGAGGAACTTCTAAACCTGCATCAACAGCACCTTTGAGAGCTGCAAATATTTTAGAACCTTTAATAGGGGATCTTAAACCGATGTCTAAAATTGCATAGTCTACTCCTGCAGCTAAAGCTCTTTTAGCACAAAGGTAACCAGTCAAATAAACTCCAGTAATATTACCGGTGTTTCCTAAGTAACCATAATCAGCTAATTGTTTACCTACAGCAGATGCAATAGTGATATCTCCTTCAGGAGTGTAATCAACAATTTGAACAGTAGCCTGAGCGTTAGAAATTCTAACAACTAAACGAGATTTTTCATAATCAATTAATTTTATTCTAGCACCGTAATCGGTTTTTCCTTCTCTTCTTCTTCTAAATGCTACTTTATAATTTGTTCCTTGTGCCATGTTTACTCATCTCCTTTAATTAAATCATGGTCACGTGCGTAGTTTCTCATGTAAGATTTACTTCTGAAAGCTCCACCTTTAGCCATTTTATATAATTTACGGTAAGTGGTAGCATCAATAATTTCATCTTCACGCATTTCTTTAAGGTCTTTTCTTAAAGCTCTGATTGTAGTCATCCATTGTTTTTTCTTAGGAGTACGAGCTTTTTTAGCCCCTTTTCTACTACCTGCACCTTTTCTTTTTCCTTTTTGCTTTTGTTCCGCGATTTTTTTAGATCTGTAGCTACTAATACCTTTTTGAGGTTTTGCTTTAATAGCTCCATCATTAATTAACTGCATTACACCTTCTCTTGTAATAGCCATGGAAATTTCTTCCATTCTTTCAGGGTCCATCCATACACGATTGAGCCCTACTTTAAGAATGCTTGCAGCTAATCTTTTTTGAGTTGTAAGATTCATATATATAATCCTCCATAATTCAGCATAGCTGATAAATTTAGACAAATAATCTAAATTCCCTTATTTTTATCTTTAATAGTTTTATATCAATTCATAAAAGCCCCGGAATTGATTAAAACATATAAACATAATGCATAATTTAAATATTTTTATTTAAAACTTTAATTCCTAACTCAGATGCTTTATCTAACATCATAAGTTTTTTTCTTTTACCAATAGAAGCACTGATTCTTGCAGCTTCAGTTTCTGGGTTTAAAGCTTCTAATTCTTTCATATTGTGAACAAGAACATCATTATAACCAGAAGGATGTAAATTCCTTATAGCTCTAGGGGTTCTGTAACCAATAGCAGGCATGTCTGGTTTTCCTGCTTCATATCTTCTCATTTTACTAGTTTTACCTCTAGGGCGTCTCCATTTTATTCCAAGTTTTTTATAACGAGCATATTCTTGTCTTTTAAATCTTTTATTAGCCATAATAATCACCAATTATTCTTTGCTAGTTAAGTATATTCCATCTATCTTGGGTGTCTTTCCCCGAGGAAATTATCTATAGATACGATATCTTTTTCGACTTTTACAGTCATTGGAAAGTGAGCAAATACAATTTTCATATGATATTCAAAACCATCAGTAACACCAGTAATCATATTGTTAATGTGTGCTTTAGTGGTTCCAATCATTGCTTTATCTTTCTTTTTAGGAAATGCTGTTTCTAATACAACATTATCTTCATCTTTTTTAATACTTACATTAGGATAAGTAAATTTTCTGGAATCTTCTCCATTAGGTCCTTTTACAGTGACCATATTATTTTCAATTATAACTTCGACGCCTTCAGGGATTTCAATTTCTTCCCTTATAGCTGCAGCTACTACCATTTTATCACCTAATACATGTAAACCAACAAACGTCCACCAATTCCTCTTTCTTTAGCCTCATAGTGAGTCATAATTCCTTCAGGAGTTGTGACGATTAAAATACCAAAGTTCTTTGCTGGCAAATATCTTTTCTCAAATTTCTCAAATTCATCTTTCTTTACAGCGTGACGAGGTTTGATAACACCACACTTGTTAATGTTACCTAATAATTCAACAGTGAATTTTCCTGCTCTATTGTCATCGATGTATTCAAAGTTACCAATATAATTCTCTTTTTGCATTGTGCTTAAAACTTCACCTATTAATTTTGAAGCTGGAGAAATAACACAAGAATCATTTACTTGTAATTCGTTATTTCTAATATTAGTTAAAGCATCTGCAAGAGGATCCATAAGACTCATATCATAACACCTTAATTATATTTTTTAAATCCGATTTTAGGAGCAATTTCCCTAAAACATTGTCTGCACAAATTTAATCCATATCTACTAATCATAGCAGAGTGATCTCCACAACGAGCACATTTTTTTGCTGCTTTTCCATATTTTCTTGGCAAACTAATCACCTATTTCTGTTACATAATTAACATTAAAGTTTTCTTCCATGAATTTCATGGTTTCTTCTTTAGAAATTCTATGTTTTTGAGGAACTTTCTTTTGTTGAATTTTTCTTCTAGCTATCCTATAACCAGGTTTTTCAAAAGTAATTGAAACATTCATACCAAAAATACCAATATCAGGATTATATTTCATTCCAGGAATATCAATATGTTCTTTAATACCGAATGAAAGGTTTCCTTGAGCATCAAATTGAGTAGGTTTAATGTTTCTACTAATTCCTTCTAAAACCATATCAATCGCTTTGTCAGCTTTTTCTCCACGTAAAGTTAATTTACATGCGATTGGTTGACGTTTTCTAATACCCCATTCTGGATTAGTTACTTTAGAGTAAGTTTTAACTGGGGTTTGATCAAACATTCCTTCTAAAAGTGTAATAGCACGTGATAATTTTTCACCAGCTTCTCCTACACCAATACTGACAGTAGCTTTTTCAATTTTAACTTCATTCATTGGGTTCATTTATTAACCTCCAATAAAGAAATTGCTGGAGCATCGCTACCAACTACAAATGCATAATCTTTTAAAGTTAAAAATTCATCTTTAGCACTATTTTCAATAATAATAGTGTTTGGATTAGATGATTTATTTTCAATGATTTCACTTACAGTACCTAATTCACCTGTGTGTTTACCACCAGTAACAAGAACAGTAGCACCAATTTCTAAAGGATAAACTTCATTAATTTCTTGTTCAGGTACTTTTAAACTGATTACATCCCCAACATTATAATCATTTTCATCGAGAATGATATTTTTACCATCATGTAAGTTTAATTGAATTTTTCCACCTTTAATGGTAGATTTATTAACAATTTTACTTAATTTAGAATCATTTTCATCAATCGGGTGTAATTGTAATCTTCCTTTAGTATCTAAAAGAACTCTATAAACTTCCTCAGTTTTTGGAATTTCAATGATATCTTGGAAACCAACTGGGAATTTATAATCTTTAACAACTCTGCCATCTACTAAAACATTACCTGAGTTAATAATCCTTTTAGCTTCTCTTGAATTATCAGCTAATTTTAAAACATCTCTTATAACTAAAGTTAATGGGATAGCATCAACAATAGCATGAGAACCTGCAGAAGGTTTTACTGTCCAGGTATCTTCTTTAGGATGAATAGGCCAAGTTTTAGGTGCTTTATATCTTTTAAGATGTTTTCTAGATCCCATTTTAGCCATTTTAATTATCTCCTCTATTTTTTATTCTTCTATCGTCTTTTGTATCAGCATCAATAATCATTAAGTTAGATGGATCAACTGGAAGGAAAACTGCAGTTCCGTCTGATTTTGATAATGTAACATCTTCAATAGTTACTTTATAAGAATTGTAATCAACATCGAGAATTTCTCCTTCATGTCCTTTAAAGTCTCCACGGAGAACTCTAACTTTATCTCCTGATCTTACAGGTAAAGATCTTTTACCTAAATCTGCTCTTAAATCTTTACTTAAAGTAGCGCTTAAGTGTTTACCACGTGCATGAGCAGGAGCATTATAAAGAGCTTTTCTTTGTTTTCTTGGTTGTTTTGACATTTTTTCACCTATACTAAAATATTTGCTGCACTACCTACACTAGGCCATCTGTCAGCTGCTTCTTTAGCTACAGGACCTCTGATTTCAGACCCTTTTAATATTCCTTCAGGAGTAATAATAACAGCAGCATTATCTTCAAATTTAACACGAAGACCATCAGCACGTCTATATTCCTTTTTTTGTCTAATAACAACTGCGTTGACAATTTCTCTTCTCATATCAGCAGTTCCTTTTTTAACAGAAGCAACAACTAAATCTCCAACACCAGCAACGTCTAATCTTCTTCTTACCCCTTTAAATCCTTTTACGGAAATAATTTCGATTTCACGTGCACCAGTGTTATCAACACAATTGAGTCTAGCTCCAATTGGTAATGCTTTAGATACACTAGATGTTAATGGTTTCATATTATTTACTCTCCTTTAACCTCAACTAAAACAAAATGTTTAGTTTTACTTAATGGTCTGCATTCTGCAACTTTTACAGAATCACCAACATTCACATCTAAACAATCTGGTTTGTGAACATTGATTTTAGATTTTCTTTTTTCATATCTTTCATATTTTCTAATGAATTTATAGTAACTACGTTCGACACTAATAGTCCTTTCTGCTTTGTTACTAACAACAACACCTTCAAGTACTTGACCTCTTACAGGTAAAGTCCCATGGAAAGGGCAGTTAGGATCATCGCATGTAGTTTCTGGTTCTTGAACATTAAGCCCAACCATATTATCACCATTTAAATTTTTTTAAACCTTTTTTTTATTCTATCTTCAGGACGAATTGACAAAATATCACCAATCACTTCGACTTTTTCACCAGATGGAATTTCGAAAGTGAAAATTGAACCTTTTTTGGGAATTATTTTTTCCTGACCCTCAGATTCAATTTTAAAGGTATTTTTCGTCTCATCAATAATAATTCCATTTAAATTAAGAGATTTATCAGTCTTACTTTTCACATCAACAATTAATCCGATGAATTCATGATGCACCAAATTACTTGAATTAATCATATTCCCAAATCTCTTAACTAAAACATTTATAATAAATCATGCAGAAAAATTATAAAATTTTATTGAATATATCGAAGGATTATCTTCTTTTTTTATTATTTTTCTTTGATTCACGAATTTCAATTGTATCAGATGAGAAACCCATTTCAGATAAAACTTCTTTGACCTTTACTTTATGGTCACCTTGAAGTTCTATTTGACTATTCTTAGCGGTTCCACCACAAGCACATTTAGCTTTAAGAGTTTTAGTAAGCTCTTTGATATCAATATCATGTTCATCGATACCTTCGATAATAGTCATGAGTTTTCCAAATCTTCTTCTAACTGTAAAAACTTTAACAGTCTGAACTTCACGTGCAATTTCTTCACAAACACAAAGTTCCTCAGGAAGCCCACACACATCACAGATTTTTGACATTTAATTCTCCTTCTGTTTTTCATTCAATATTGTAAGAACACGAGCAATTGTTCTTTTTAATTCTCTAATTTTTCCAGGGTTTTCATTAACCCCAGCAGCTGCACTTTTAGAAACATTTTTGGATAATTCAGTTCTGAGTTCAACTAATTTTTCTTGAATCTCATCAACTTCCATGTCCCAAATTTCTTTACTTCTTAAAATCGCCATTGTTCCAACTCTTTTAAGATAATTAAATTTAGTATTTAACTATCATCTTCTTCTACTTCTTCAGTAGCTTCTTCTTCGACAACTTCTTCCACAACTTCTTCTACAACTTCTTCTAATTCCTCTAAATCTTCGATTTCTTCGACGACTTCTTCCTCTTCGATGATTACTTCAGTTTCAATATCGATTTCTTCTTCAATAACTTCACCATCTTCTTCTTCGATGATCATTTTAGGAGGAAGAATTTCAACGGAATCAGGTAAGACAGTTTCTGGAGGCATAATTCTTACATAAATACCTAATACACCAGGTTTTAATTGAACAGTTGCAAAACCTTCTTCAACTAATCTGATTGAAGGTTCACCACATTTTTTAATGTATCCTTCAACGAATTTAGCTACAGCAGATCTTGAACCTCTGATTTTACCAGAAATAGTAACTTCCACACCTTGAGCTCCTGCTCCCATAATTCTACGAATAGTGGAATAAGCAACTCTTCTGAAGTGCATACCTCTTTGTAACATGTTAGCTATTTTATAAGCCATGATTTTAGGGTTAAGTTCAGGAACAGCAACTTCTTTAACTTCAATTTGAGGATTATCTAATCCAAATTCGTTTTTAAGAGTATTGGTGATGGACCTGACATTTTTTCCACCTCTACCAATAACCATACCTGGTCTTTCAGCATAAACAATAACCATAGTACCTAAAGGTGTAATTTGAACATCCATACCTCCGTATCCTGCTCTTTCAAGTTCTTTTTCTAAGTATTCGTCAATTCTGGTTCTTCTAAGGCCCTCTGTGACAAAATCTTTTTCTATCATTAGTTAGCCTCCTGTAAAACTATTTGAATGTGAGTTGTAGGTGTATTGAAAGGAGTCATTCTACCGAATGCCCTAGGGATGTAACCTCTAATAACAATACCTCTGTGGCTTGAGATATGATCAATGAATAATTTCTCAGTGTCCATACCTTTATATTCTGCATTAGCTTCAGCATTTTCCAATACTTTTAATATTTGTTCTGCAGCTTTGACAGGATATCTACCGCTAGGCCATCCTTCTTGTCCTTTTCTGTGTCCAACACCTTTATTGTGTCTTTTGAAAGGAACAGATTTTTTCATTTCAATAACATCTTCTAAATAAACTTTAGCTTTAGCAACGTCCATTCCTCTTATTGCGTTACAAATTTCAACACTGTGTTTTGGGGAAATCTTGAGAGATTTTGCCATAGCACGTGCAGTTTTTGCTTCGTCAACATCTTTATTATAAGCATATTTATTATTAGCCATGATCTAATCTCCTTATTTAAGTGGTACGAACATTGATGATCTTGTAGCTCCCATACCTGGGTCCCCATGTTGAACTCTTTGTCTAGTTGGAGCAAATTCACCAAAGTAATGGCCAAGCATTTCTGGTGTAATTTTAACTTCAACAAAATTGTGTCCATCATAAATACCGAAAGTAGTTCCAACCATTTCAGGTATAACAATCATATCTCTACAATGGGTCCTTACAACAACAGGACGACCATCTTTAGTTCCTTCTTTATTCAACTTTCTCATTTTATCCAAAACTTTTTGTTGTCTTGGTAAGAATCCTCTCTTTAAAGATCTTCTTTGTCTTGCAGGATATAATTTCATAACTTCCTCTAAAGACATTTCTTGTAATTCTTCAAGAGTATAACCTTTATATTTAAAAACTTTTCTTGCCAATGAAACACCCTCTATCTATCTTTTTAATCCAGTTCTTCTAGCTGCAATTGAACCAACTTTCCTTCCTGGTGGTGCATGTCTTGAAATAGTAGTAGGACGACCAGGATGTTGTCTGTTACCTCCCCCGTGAGGGTGATCTACTGCGTTCATTGCTACTCCTCTAACAGTCATACATTTCTTACCTTTAGCTTTAAGAGCATGCCATCTTTTACCTGCTTTAAGATAAGGTTTATCTTTTCTACCTCCACCGGCTACAACACCGATACTTGCACGACAATTAGGGTTTAAATATTTTAATTCACCAGATGGTAATTCAACAACAGTTTGATTTGCATCGTGAGTAATTAAAGAAGCATAAGTTCCAGAAGATCTTACGAAACGACCACCGTCTCCAGGAGTATTTTCAATATCGTAAATTGGAGTACCTTCAGGAATTTCAGCGAGTGGTAAGGTGTTACCAAATTTAATAGGTGCAGAAATACCGCATTCAATTTCATCATCTACTTGAATACTTTCAGGTGCTAAGATAAATTTCTTTTCTCCATTTTCGAATTTGACTTCTGCAATAGGAGCGGTTCTTGCTGGGTCATGTACAATATCAATGACTTTACCTTTAATACTACCTTCTTTTTCTAATGCATCGAAAGATCTGTATCTAATTTTATCTTTAAAACGATGAGAAGCAACACGATGAGTAGGAGTTCCTTTACCTCTTCTTTGATGTATTAATCGTTTTCCCATTCAAATTCCTCCTTAGAATACTCCTATTCTGACAGCAAGTTCTTCTGCCATTTCTTCTTCTACAAGTTTAATATATGCTACTTTTTCACCTTTAGGAGTAATGTGAGTGTTAACTCTTTCTACTTCCTCTTCGTATAAGTCTACAAAAGCTCTTTTGATTTGCATTTTGTTAGCGCTACGACGTACGACGAAAGCAATTTCATTATTTTCATCGATTAAATTCATGGTTTTTTCAGTAACATGAGGTTTAATAATAATTGAGTATGAATCCATAATAATCACCTTAATTTATCCAAAATTATTGGAATAAACCTCCTAACTTTTCTACAGCAGATTTAGTGTAAATAGTAAGTCTTCCAGCGTGAGTACCTGGTGCTAATAATTCTGCGTTTAAGTTTTCAACAACTACAACGTCAACACCAGCGTGGTTTCTTGCACCTAAGCTGATACCATCATCTTCACCAACAACTAAAAGAGGTCCTTTTACTTTTTTGTATTTTCTTCCTCTTGTTTTACCTCTACCTGCTCTTATTCTTTTACCTTCTTTTGCACGAATGATATCATCATAAACTCCTAAACTTTGGAAAATTTCACGAGTTTGTTTAGTAGTTTTTACAGAACAGATTTCATCTTCAACAATGATAGGCACTTGTTCTAAATCGTCAACTTTGTGACCTCTATTTTCAACAAGTTCTTTATCAGTTGTTGCTGCAACTGCAGATCTAATTGCAAATCTTCTTTCTTTTATATTGATTTTTTCATGATGATTTTTCTCAGCTCTTGTTGGGTGAGCTTGTCTACCACCAATAGCCATTGGTACAAAAGCTGCTCTGGAACCGTTTTTAATCCTAGGAACTCTAGCAGTACCTCTACCTGAACCCCAACCTTTAGCGGAAGTTCTTTTACCTGCCATAGGATCATTACCCCATGGTTGTACTCTAGCAGATTGTGCTGATAAAACAGCCCTTTTGATTAAATCTGGCCTATATACTTCATCAAAAATAGCAGGAAGTTCCATTTCTTCTTTGACTTCCCCGTTAATAGAATAAACATTAGCCTTCATGATTATACCCCTTGTTTAGATTTTGTACTTATGTAGTTGATTTGAGGTATATCCTCAGATTTCTTAGTAGGTCTAATTGCTTGTCTTAAAATAACTAATCTTTTAGATGGTCCTGGAACGGAACCTTTAATTAAGATATAATCATTTTTAACGAGACCATATTTAATAAATCCACCGTCAGGGTTGATTTGATCAACTTCATCAGCAGATGCAATTTTTAAAACTTTTTTATTGAATTCAGTCCTTTTATGGTATCCCATTTGTCCTGCTTGTGCTACAGTCCACATAGTTCTGCTTGGAGTCCAAGGACCAATTGAACCAACATGTCTTCCTTTACCACTTCTAGTAGCTTTACCATATTGAATTCTAATATTCCATCTTTTAACTACACCTTGGAATCCTTTTCCTTTTGTAGTTGCTATTGCATCAACAAATTGACCTTCATTTAAGATGTCACTAGCTTTTACTTCATTACCTAATAATTCTAAAGCAGTATTTAATTTTTCTTCAGCATTTGCGCCTCCAATACCACATTCAAATATGTCTGGTTTTTTCTTAGGTACGCTAGTCACTTTTGGATTGGTGTGTACTAAGACTTTGATATCTTCTGTGCGATCTAAAACACCTTGTATTTTTGCAATAGCTTCAGATTTATTGTATTCTTTAGGAAGTGAAATTTTCCTAGATAATTCTTCATCCAAATTATCTGCAAGTACTTCGGTGATTACTTTCAATCCACGAGAAGTTTTTTCGTATGCTCTAATACCCATTACTACGACAGGAGGGACTTCCAAAACAGTAACTGGAGTGAAAACTTCCATACCATTAGTTGGAGAGTTTTTGTCAGCATCAGTGACTAAAGCATGAGTCATACCGACTTTATACCCTGCGAGGCCTAGTAATTTAGGTTCATCATTTTGCGGCCAAGCCTTTACTCTAGGGGTTTCTTTTGCTGCTCTTTTCCTTGGACTGTAAGCAACAGACCCTTTTCTTGGCTGGTGATGTCTTACCATTCATTAACCTCCTTAAATATATATTTTCCTTTATTTTAATTATATTCAAATTTTTAATAGCTTGAAATAGCTATCTTTGACAAAATTACCCGAAAATAATTTCATCGAAATAATAAATAGCTGTAAAACTGATTACAACTAGATAAATATTATTGCAATATATTCTATATGAGCTAAAATTTATTTGAAGCACAATAAAGAATTTATTTAATGTATAAATTATTCTGCGCTAAGTTATTTTTGGCGAGTCCCAAAAATATCAATGTATAAAAAGTTGAGCAAGTAATCTATTAGCAGTGTAAAAACTAATAAACAAAGTGAATTAATATCTCATAAAGTTGAATAAAGAAAGTGTAGCGACAACTGCCTCTTCAGTTCGAACAGTTTCAGTACCCTGACCAGGAATAGTATTTAATTTTATTAAATCCCAATTAGGATTTGAAACATCTTCATGAATTGAAGAATAAGGGCCACCAAACAAAATAGCAATACTTTTAGATTCTTCTACTTTATGCTTTAATTCATCAAAAATAGAATCAATATAATCTCCATATCTTGTAGTTTCAATTACAAGATTAGGTTTAATTAATTTTAAGCTATTTTTAAGACTCTTATTAGAGGATATTACATTATATCCCCAGTAAACGTCATCTGGTTTATCAGGTGTGACTATTACTTCTTTCTTAGCTATTTTAACAATCTTAAAGTCAAAAATTTGTTTGACAGAAAGTTGTTCTTTGCAGAATGCAAGTTTATCCATACCTATATCAACAAAAGTTCCTTTATTGTTTCTTTTAACAGTGAAACCTTGCCTATAATCACCGACTTCAGGCTGATTATTCAAAGGATGATGCGGAGTTCTTAGTGGGGGTAAAATACCTACATGTTTAAGTTCTCTTTTTATTGGAAAAGCTTGCTTCCTCAAATATTGAGGCGTATCCATAAAACTTAAAACTTCAGCCATAAAGGCCCCATCACTTTCTCCATCTTCATTTTTCATATGGTCATCATTGTAAATAACCACATTATCTGCTTGAAACACGGCTAAAGCTCTACCTAAAACCCCTACCTTATAAGTACGGACTTTGAGATCTTTAGACTCAGAAAGAAATGAATTTGGAATAAATATAGATAGCTCATCTTTATACATCATACATAATATATTATGTAAACTATATAAAGATTACCCTACATCTAATCACTAAAATAGATTTACACATTTTTTAAGTATTATATCAATTATAATACCTGTAGCTCTTTTTATGCTACCAACTTTTTTATACTCAGAGAATATATTACTATTATATATCAGTAACCTACTATATAAAGGTATTGTTTTTTGGTGTTGAAAAAAGAAAAAATAGAATTTATAAAAAATTTTAAATTGTGGCTCTTATAACAATGACGTCAACATTTTGAGATTCCTTAGTATGAAAATCATAGATTTTAGGAATTGGAAATGAATATCTGAAAATATGGGTAATATCAAATGACAGATTTTCATAATAATCAATTAAAAATTCCTCAGTTGAAGCCATATGAAACGAATATATAACATCAGGTTTGAATTCATAAGCCTTTTTTACAAATTTTAAATCAATACCCTTATCAGCTCTTTTTTGAGATCCAAATGGAGGATTTTGAAAAATTGTATCCACATCCAAATCATTGGTTAAATCGCAAATATCCCTAACAATAAAATCAACATTTTCAACATCAAATTTATCAGCACTTTTTCTAGCTAAATTAATTGAATCTTCATCAATGTCAACACCGATAGCTGATTTGGCTCCAAGTAAAGCTGAACCTATAGAAAATATTCCGCAACCGCAGCCCAAATCTAAAACATTTTTGTTTTCAATATCTCCTAAAGATAATGCATTCCATAACAAATCAGAAGCTATATCTGATGGGGTGGCATACTGTTCAAGTTCTACCTTTGGTTTTGGATGGGAAGGTATTGATTGAATTCTCATTTCCAGATGTTTTTTACGAGTAATTTTTTTCATCTAATCAACAAATATATAATTTATAGTAGATATAATTAATATCATAAAAAAAATTACTTTGAGGTTTCACATGTTTGAAAAAGTATTAATTGCAAACAGAGGAGAAATAGCTATCAGAGTTATGAGGGCTTGTCGTGAGCTTGATATAAAAAGTGTGGCAGTATACTCTGATGCAGATAAAACCTCCCTTTATACAAATTATGCAGATGAAAATTATCCTTTAGGTAACCCTTCTCCTGCTAAATCTTACTTAAATATTGAAAAAATAATCGATATTGCTCTTGAATCTGGAGCAGATGCAATTCATCCAGGATACGGATTTTTAGCAGAGAACCCTAAATTCGGAGAAGAATGTGAAAAAAATGGAATAAAACTTATAGGACCTAGTGGAAAAGTTATCCACGAAATGGGAGATAAAATCACATCTAAAGCTTTGATGAAAAAAGCTGGCGTACCAGTTATTGAAGGAACTCCTGAGGGTGTAGTTGAGATTGAAGAAGCAAAAGAAATAGCCAGACAAATCGGATATCCAGTAATTGTAAAAGCTTCTGCTGGAGGTGGAGGTATTGGTATGCGTGCAGTTTATGAAGAAGAAGAACTCGTGCGTGCAATCGAATCCACACAATCTGTTGCAGCTACAAACTTCGGAGATTCGACTGTATTTATCGAAAAATACCTTGAAAAACCAAGACATATCGAATTCCAACTTTTAGCTGATGAACATGGAAATGTTATTCATGTAGCAGACAGAGAATGCTCTATTCAAAGAAGACACCAAAAACTACTTGAAGAAGCACCTTCTCCAATTATGACCGAAGAATTAAGGGAAGAAATGGGAGGAAGTGCAGTTAAAGCTGCAGAATATATTGGATATACTAGTGCAGGTACTGTGGAATTCCTATATGATAATGGAAACTACTATTTCCTGGAGATGAATACACGTATTCAAGTAGAACACCCAATTACAGAACTTGTTACAAATACAGACTTAATCAAAGAACAAATTAAAATTGCGGCAGGCGAAGAATTAAGTTATGCTCAGGAAGATATTCAAGTAACCGGCCATGCAATTGAATGTCGTATTAATGCAGAAGATCCGCTTAATGATTTTTCACCAAATCCCGGTAAAATCACAGGTTACAGATCTCCCGGAGGACCTGGTGTGCGTTTAGATAGTGGAGTCTATATGAATTATACAATCCCAACATTTTATGACTCTATGATTTCTAAATTAATCACTTATGGAAGAAATCGTGACGATGCGGTGTAAAAACCACCATTCCATTCCATAAAGCTATTTTAAGAAACCCTAATTTCATTAGTGGAAACTTAAACACACACTTCATTGATACCTATAAAAAAGGTATCGAACTAGAAATGAATAATATAATAGCTGAAGATGTGGAATATGTAAACAGACTTAAATCAACATTCATGCCGGGTAAGAAGATAGCTGCAATTTCAGCTGCAGTTGGTTCTTATCAAAATGCTGCTAAAGCTCATATGACTAAAAAATAATTTAATGGGATTAAAATGCAAAATGAAATAATTAATATTCTAAAAAAAGAAGAAAAGTTTTCTGATACAACTATTGAAGAAATCCGTGAAGTTGAAATTAACGATTTTGCAGATATCATTAAAGAAGTTGGACAACAAGAAACAGATCATTTAAAAAGAGATAAAATTTTAAATGATTTAGACACAAATAAAATTGGAAAAGAAATATATATCTTCAACGAAGTTATGTCCACCAATACAGTAGCAAAATTCTTGGCTGAAAATGATGTCGAGAGCGGCAGTGTTATTCTTTCAGAAAAACAAAGCAATGCTAAAGGAAGGCTTGGAAAACATTGGGAATCTCCATTAGGTGGAATTTGGTTATCTCTTATTTTGAATCCAAAAGTAGACCATTCAAAAATCCCAATGATAACATTAGCTACTGGTGTTGTAGTTATTAAGACTCTTGAAAGAATAGGGATTACAAATGCAGAAATAAAATGGCCAAATGACGTTTTTATTAATGGCAAAAAAGTTTGTGGAATATTAACAGAAGCAATTACCAAATTTAATGTCATAGATAAGGTTATTGTTGGTGTTGGAATAGATGCCAATTTTGAAGTGAATGAGCTTTCTGAAGAATTGCAAGAAGGAACAACAACATTAGACATTGAATTAGGTCACAGAGTAGATGAAAATGAAGTAATTAGAATTTTCCTTGAAGAATTTGAAAAAATGGGCCAAATATTCGAGGCAGGAGAATTTGAAGTCATACTTAAAGACTGGAGAAAATATTCATATTCAATTGGAAAAATCGTAGAAGTTATAGAACCGTTCAGCAAATCCTATGATGCTTACGTTTTAGGAATAAGCAGAGAAGGAGCTCTTGTTGTTGAAAAAATTGATGGAACCTTAGAAAAAGTAATATCTGGAGAATGTAGACTTAAAAATTAAATACAATCTCCCTACACTCATCTTCATTAATAACTAATTTTTCCAAGTTATTAAATGAAGATACTATTTTTTTATTTAAATTAAAAGCATCACTAGTTGATAAATCAAATCTTATTGTGGCGGATGCACCAGGCATTGAAACAGGAGGAATTGTAATTATACCATGTTCTTTTAACAAAATAAAAGAAAATACGAAAGCCACATCATTATCAGACAAATTATGTGATACTTTAAGTTCACTGGCCAAATCTTTTGGAGTAATCATTACACCCGTAGGAGTAGTTTTAAAATTATTAAAATTCTGATTCAATAAATCCAAAAGCTCATCTTTTCTTGAAAAACTTTTGATTAGATTATCGCCGTTGAAATTTTTAATACCATTTAACATAGCAAGAATTGCAGGCGGCTGAGCTTCAAGACCAAATTGATTTACCTTAACTTTAATTTCATCTATCAAATCGCTTCTTCCTGCCATCAATCCTCCTCTTGGACCAGACATTAATTTATCAGTACTTGTTATTGAAATATCTGCACCCAAATCACATGCTTTCGGTTGGTTGAAAACTACAGTTCTCAGTCTTGCTCCTGAAGCATCATCAACCATTACAGGAATATTTTTATCATGAGCCATTTCAATAACCTTTTTAAAGTTTTCCAAATCAATAACCTTATGATCCATTGTTGAACCTGTAATGACAACAAGGGAAGTGTTTTCAGGTATTGTGAACTCATCAAAATTATCGGTTTCACTATAATTAGCATTAACTAAAGCGCAGCTTCTGGGAATAGATGGATGTGCAGGCAATTCTGCCAAATAATGAACTACATTAGTATTTTCACTTACAAGTGCTAATATGGTTGCAAGTATTCCTGAAGAAGTTCTATTTAATGGGAGAACTTTTTCACCACCCATATGTTCAATACCCACTTTTTGAAGTTCTTCTTCAAAAATAGCAGGACCAACATAAGTTTCTAAAAGATCAATTTCTGAGGGGCTTGCTATAAATCCCCCAGACAGCCCTGTTAAATCATATAATGATTCACGAGATTTATTTAAAACCCAATCTTTAATTATTGCGAGAGCATTCTCTCTTTTTTTAACTTCATCCAAGGAATTATTTACAATCATTCATACATCATCCAATTCGAATTTCATGTCCGCAAAAGCTTCAAGGAATGGTTTCTTCTTCAGGTTCTTCATAGGAATATTCTGCATCAAGGACTTTTCCTTCAGGAGTAACCCAAATCATTATACTATCACTAACAGTATCACTTTTTTTAGTTGGTGGGAAAAATATTTCAAATGAAGTTCCTAATTGAGAGAAAAATTTTTCTTTTTCTTCTTCACTTTTATTGCACTTTTTAATTTTTCTAATTCTTGATTTTAATCTTTTTTCAGCAAGTTCATTTATATCTGACATTTTAAAAAAACTCCTCAATATAAATATTTATAATAACTATAATTATTTTAGTATATAAATAATATGTATTAATCATACAAACTATTACCTTTACTATCCATTGCTACAATAAGAGGTCCAAAGTCTTTAACTTTTAAATTCCATATTGCTTCAGGCATTCCTAAGTCTAACCAATCCACACTTTCAATATTTTTAACAGCATCAACGTATAATGCAGCACAACCTCCAGTTGCAACAGCGTAAACTGCCTGATTTTCAATTAAGGCTTCACGAACGGTATCGTCCATACCACCTTTTCCAATTATAATCTTTGGTCCCATTGCAATCACATCACTCTGGTATGGGTTCATACGCATGGAAGTGGTTGGGCCAACAGCAACCATTTTATAGTTATCTCTTTCTTCTGTTATAATTGGACCTGCGTGAAAAATAGCCGCTCCGTCGATGTCTCTCGGAGCGCCTTTTTCCAGTATTCGTTTATGTGCCTGGTCTCTTGCAGTCAATATGTTTCCGGTTAAACTAATAACATCACCAATTTTTAAATCAGCAATACAATCATCTTTAATTGGTACATTTATTTTTTTCTCCATTTACACACCTTTACTAAGTAAAATATATTAATTTAAAACAATGATAATTATATTATATAAGTTTAGATTTAATATTATTTATAGTAGTGATTAATTATGTCAAGTATGAGTAGTGTTGCAGGATTATCAAAATATATTAAAACACTTCCAAGAACCCGTACATCTATGATACTAATAGTAGTTTTAAGTTTTTTAACTGGAATAATCTATTATTTAATTAATCCTTCATATAGCTTATCAAATAATTTATTTCTTGAAGGATGCTGTACTTTTATGATATTTGGGGTTAGTTCCATATTAAGCGGAAGTCTTAATCAATATGGTGTGAAGGTCCTTCATGGTATTAATCTAAAAATAAAACATTCGATGTTTTTATCATTAACTTCAATGTTTTTTCTTTGTTTTCTTTTAATTTGTGCAGGAGTAATATCTTCAATATTCCATATGGATTTATATGCTAATTCATTATTGTTCGGTTGTGTGATTATATATGGTTTTAATACTTTAGTGTTATGGAGTACAACAAAAATTGGATTCACCAAGTCTGCAATAATTGGATTAATACAACCAATATTAATTTTATCAGTGCTTGTCTTATTATTATTTTTATGGAGTGATCCTTCCGTATTTACAACACCATTAATAATCAGCATTATTATTAAAACTGTCATTGGCTGTATTATATTTATTCTAGCAATATATGCATTCATTTCAATAGCTGCTTCACCTCTTGAGAAAAATCTGAATATTGGTATGTTGGATTTATTAAGTTTATTTATCATGCATATGAATGAAGGATCTAATCTTTTAGAATCTACTTTTGCAAAAATGGGTGAACCGATTGATACATTAGTCACATTCATTAGTTTTAAGGGTGCAAATGGCATTAAATCTTTATTTATATCACCATCAGTCCATCCCGGACCATTAGGTAATATTGGCGGATCAAATATGCCTACAATACTTGCCAATAAATTTGATTATTTCACAATGGTGGCTCACGGTCCATCCACACATGATTTTAATCCAATTTCCACATCAGAGATTGATAAAATTGAATCATGTGTAAAAGAGGGATTGGATGAAATAGAATATACTAAAAATGCTACTAAATTCAAAAGATATTCCCACAATGCAGCTAATATTGGAGTTCAATTCTTCAATAAAGGAATGGTAATTTTATCAACTTTAGCACCAAATGGCAGTGATGATATTGAATTTGGTGTTGGCCTTACAATGATGACGCAGAGTATCAGCAAATGTGATGTGAAGGACTCTGTTATTGTTGATTGTCATAATTCATTTACTCCGGAAAGTGGTGAAGTATTGCCTGGAAATCCTGAAGTATTTGATTTGATAGACGTTATTGATAAAATTGAATCAAATAATGAAAAATATGAAAATATTAAAGTAGGCTGCTGTCACGATAAGATGGAAACCCTTGATAAACATGAAGGTATTGGGGAAAGTGGTTTGAAAGTCATGGTTATTGAAGTAGCATCCCAAAGAACTGCATATGTATTGTTCGATTCAAATAATATGGAAATTGGATTCAGACAAGAAATAATTGATGCTACAAAAGATTTGGATATTGATGAAATAGAAGTAATGACAACTGATACCCATACAGTTAACACATTATCAAGAGGATATAATCCTGTCGGAATAGAAAAAAGACCTGAAATCACTGAATACATAATAAAAAGTATAAAAAAAGCTATTGATGATTTGGAAGATGTTGAAGTTGGAACTGGAACTAAAAAAATTAAAAATCTCTACACTTTCGGTCCTAAAAATTCAACGGAACTCATATCAACAATCAGTTCAGTTGTTGCCGTTAGTAAAATAATAGCTCCAGTTTTATTGATTACTGCATTATTTATAATATTCATATGGATATTTTATGGAAATTTACATATAATTGGCTAATAAAATCCACACAATAATCCATGAGAAGAAGAAAGGCAATACACAATCCCACATTTTTTGAGATCTGTCAATTTCTTCTGTTACGATTTTACCAACTGATTTTAAAGAAGCGTAAACAAAAATAATAGCAATTAATAAACCAATCATATCATTTTTGAAACCAAAAACACCTACTGTAAATAAAGCAGATAATACACCGGCAATAATACCCAATATAGTATTGATTGAAGTAAGTTTAACAGTATCGTCCAAAATATTTCCTCCACAAAATAAATTAAATAGAATAAATATAATTTAATAATTAATAGTATATTAAAGTATTGATATTCAAAGGTGTTTAAAATGAAAGCAATGTCAAATGTTGACATTTTTACAATAAGTGATGAACTTAATAATTTATTAACTGGTGCGAGAGTAGATAAATCATTTCAACCAAGCAAAGACATAGTTGTAATGAGATTTCATGTTGCTGGAACTGGAAGAGTTGATTTAGTGATGCAATGTGGCTCAAGAATACATACAAGCAAATATCCTCTTGAAAATCCTACTAATCCACCTACATTTCCAATGCTTTTAAGAAAAAGAGTTAAAGGAGCGCATGTTGAAAGTGTTACACAACATAACTTTGACAGAGTTGTTGAAATTAAAGTTAAAAAAGACAAATATTATACAATCGTTGTGGAATTGTTTGATAAAGGAAATATAATTCTATTAGACGAAGACAACAATATCATTTTACCTCTTAAAAGAAAACATTGGTCAACAAGAGATATTAGTTCTAAAAAAGAGTATATTTTTCCTGAAGAAAGAGGAATTAACCCAATTAAGGTTAGTGAAGAGGAATTTAAAAACATATTTATCCAAAACGAAAGTGATGTAGTAAGGACACTTGCTGTTAATGGATTCGGAAGTTTATATGCAGAGGAGATTATTCAACGGGCTAATAAATATGCGCAAATTGATAAAAATACGCAAAATAATGATTTAACCGAAGAACAGATTTCTGCACTATACAAATCCCTAAAAGAGTTGTTTGATATTCTCAAAAATGAAGAATACAAGCCTCAAATTGTAAAAGATGGCAGAAGAGAAGATGTCCTTCCTCTAGATTTAGTCAAATATGAAGGCTTTGAAAAAACATATTATGAAAACTTTAATGAGGCCTGTGATGAATTTTACTCAAAAAGAGTCAATAATGATATAAAGGACATTAAAGAGAAGGCTTGGAATAAAAAAGTAAACAAGTTTGAAAAAAGATTGCGTTTGCAGGAAGAGACACTTGATAATTTTAATAAAACCATTGAAACAAGCCAACATAAAGGAGAATTGATTTATTCTAATTACACAGGGATTGAAAATTTGATTAATGTTGTTAACTCAGCCATAAGTAAAGAGTATTCTTTTAAAGAAATTGGAAAAATTCTTAAAAAAGCAAAAAAGGATGGAATGGGTGAAGCTCAAATTTTTGAATCCATAGATAAAATGGGTGTTTTAACATTAAACATTGATAATACTTCAATACTTATCGATCCAAAATTATCAATACCTGAAAATGCTGAAAGTTACTATGAAAAAGCTAAAAAAGCCAAAAAGAAAACAAAAGGTGCATTAATAGCAATTGAAAATACTAAAAAGCAGCTTGAAGAAATAAAATCCAAAAAAGAGCTTGCAATGGAAAATATATCTATTCCTAAAAAACGTGAAAAGAAAAATCTTAAGTGGTATGAAAAATTAAGATGGTTTGTTACCTCAGATAATACTTTAGTAGTTGGGGGACGTGATGCAGGTACTAATGAGGCTATTGTAAAAAAATATTTGGATAATAATGACATTTATTTACATGCAGATATACATGGTGCATCATCAACTGCAATAAAATTAGAAGGCAAATCATTAAATGATACAATCCTTAAAGAATCCGGGGAGTTTGCAGCTTCATTTTCATCTGCTTGGTCAAAAGGTTTCACAACACAAGACGTGTTTTGGGTTCATCCGGACCAAGTATCAAAAACACCTGAGGCAGGTGAATTTTTAGCAAAAGGATCATTTGTAATAAGGGGAAATCGTAATTTCATAAGAAGTGCAAGAGTAAAAATTGCTATTGGAATAGTTAATTATGAAGGAAAAAGAATAATGGCAGGTCCTGTAGATGCACTGGAAGCACATTGTGAAAATTATGTAGTATTGAAACCAGGATACACTAAAAAAGAAGCAATAGCTAAAAAAATTCTACATAAAATAAATGAAGAAGATTTAATAACATTAGATGATATTATACGAGTTTTACCATCTGGAAAATGCGATATCGATGAAGAATATCATCAGAGAAAAAAATATGAACAGAATTAATCCTGATACTCATCAGGATTATATTCAAAATATTCATTTGGATTTAAAATAACTGTACTGATTTTTGGATTAAACTGCATTACAAAGTTTGCAAAAACAGTTGGATCTTGAACTATTGGAGGAAAAGTATTATAATGCATAGGGATAGTTACTTTAGGATTTAACCACATTGAAGCAAGAGCTGCTTCAAAAGGACCCATAGTAAATTTATCTCCAATGGGCACCATTACAATATCCGGTTTATAAATATCACCGATAATAGTTTTCATATCACCAAATAAACCAGTATCTCCTGAATGGAAAATTGAAGTACCATCTTCAAAAGTTATTAAAAAACTAGCTGCAACACCACCAGGAACCATTTCTTCCACCATATCAATATCTGATGAATGTTTAGCATCAAGCATTGTGAATTTAATATCTCTAAAGATAAATGAACCCCCAATATTTAGGCCAATAGTTTCAATACCCTGTTTAGATAAGAATAAAGAAATTTCATGAATAGCTGCAATAGGAGCATTGCATGAATTAGAAATATCCAATGCATCACCTAAATGATCTGAATGACCATGAGTAACCAAAATAATATCCGGATTTAATTCTTCAACAGGAACCGGACAGGAAGGATTATTACTTATAAAGGGATCAATTAAAATATGGACATCATCATCACTTATAATTTCAAAAGCAGAATGCCCCAACCATCTAATTTCCATTAAGCAGTTCCCCCAATACTATTTAATAATACATTTTCATCTAAATTAGATGCAATATTCCATGTTTTTTCAAAATCAGCTCGAATAGTGGAAATAGAAATTCTATCCTCATAAATTGCACCATATTCAGAATCACCTGTAGTATATCCGTCTGAAATAATCATTGCATGAGAATCATCAGTGATTAAATTTACAGTATGTACCTTAGGAACTGTTTTAATATGGACTCCTTGTTTTAAAAGAGATGCAATTAAAACCGCATAAGAAATATCGGATAAATCAAATTCATCAATGATTACTCTGGAATAAATTGTAGGAACATGAGATAAGAACCTATCGGATAGATTGTTTAAAGATGGAATTTCCAACATGATTTCTTTATTAACACCACTAGCTAATTGTTCAAAAGCATCATTTGAAGTAACTAAATCATTGCCAAGCAAAACATTACCTTTAAGAGAATCTGGAATAGGTAATCTTTCGGGATTATTAACATCAATTTCAATATCCTTTGGTTTAGGAGTAGATTCTAATCTAACTTGTGGTTCAATATCTTGAGATAAAGCTTTTTTAATTTCTTCTGTTTTATCCACATTTTCTTCAACAGGAATACTGTCATAAATATGATCCGCTGAACGTTTTTTAGGTTTTCTAGTAACTTTCACCGGTTTTTCATAAGAAGGAGTGAAATCTAATTCTTTATCCAAATCAATTTCTTTTTCTTCTCTGTTTACAACATGTAAAACCGCTTTTGATTCATCCACATCCTCGTCATAGTATTCACTTGGAGTTAAATCCTTATTTTGTTCAGATTCATAATATTCCCATAAGCCACTATCATCTATATTTTTACCATAGTCATAATCATCATTTCTAGGTCTCATTACTAAAGGACCATTTTTATCAAAATCTGGTGAATGACTTTTTTTTGAAAGATTAATAGAAGATGTGCCAATATTTCTTGAATCTAAAAATTCCTTAATAAGACCACTAGTTTTTTCAGCATTAGAATCGACAAAATAACTAATAATCAATATTATTCCAACTATAGATATTAAAAAACCGACCATCAATAGCATATCTATAAGGTTATAGGCCATTACCCCATACGATATAATCACACCGGTTATAAGTAAAATAATTCCTGATACAAATTTTAATGTATGTCCCAATTTCTTCACCCTTCATTTAATATTCACTCTAATACTATTATTTATTGATAACACTATTAATAAACCTAATGGTTGAACAATCAAAAATACTTCTAAGTTATGTCCTAAAAAAATGTAATTGCAAAAAGTAAAGAAAAAATAAAAGGAAATTTAAAAATTTTATCAGATATTAGGAAAGGAATATAATATTCAAATATCCTAAAAAAATTGCTTTGAAAAAAACAAAGCATATAAATGTAATACTTTTTTAATTTTAAGTAATATTAATATTTATAAAAATCCTATAATTTACATGGTGAGACAAATGAACTCTATAAAAAAATTTATCAACGAAGAATCTGGACAAGGTGCAGCAGAATACATATTATTATTTGGAGGAGTTATTGTAATTGCTCTTTTAGCATTAACAATATACCGATCATATATGGAAACAAGTGATAGAAGTTTAAAAGCTAAAGACGATATAATTGATGTCAGAAACACGATATTGGACAACAGGACACATGTTTAGAATAGATAATAAAGGACAAAGTAGTGCGGAAATAATCTTAATTATTGGTGGGTTATTAGTTATTGTATTATTTGTAGCATCATACATTACAAATATTATAAACACTACACAAAATTCTTTTGATGGATTAATAAAACAAGAAAGAGATTTTTTAATAAATAAAATATAAGGGGAGCGAATTCTCTCCTTATTAATTTAAAATTTTGTTTAAACATTCGTTCCAAGATTCAGAATTAATATTAGTTAATTTCATTGAAGTTCTTGTTAATTCCCTAATATGCTGAGGACATGCGCTAATACATGCACCACATAAATTACAGAAGTCCAAATTAGTTTCGGCCTTACCGTCAACTATTTCAACTGCATTACATGGGCAAACATCTTGACATGCGTGACAAGAATCGCCTTTACAAATAGCTTCTCCTGTTTCAACAAGTTCTAATTTACCTTCAAATGGTTTAGTAATATTTATAGCATCAACAGGACAAATTTCGGCACACCATGAACAGTTTACACAATCATCTTCAACAATAATTGTAGTTCCAGTAATTTCAGGTACTTCAATTTGATCTTGTAACATACATGTTGAACAAATTTCAGTAATTGCGTCTTGAGGACATACTCTTTTACAAATTCCACAATAAACACATTGAGAAGCATCAACTTCAATACTATTATTTACAAATTCTACACTAGATGCAGGAACATTATTTATTTTAATAGCTCCAGGAGGACATAAATCTGCACAGAAACCACAGAAAATACATTTTTCGTCATCTATATTGATTTCTCCGCGAACTAATTCTTCTCTTTCAGGAAGTTTTCTTTCAAATAGTATAGCATCTCTCGGACATGCGATAGTACATCTTCCACAGTAAAGACAATCTTTTTCATTAACTTCTGATTCTACTTCCCATGTTGGATAATTATCTCTCTCTTTAATTGGAGTATCATCTATAGTTAATGATAGTGCATCAAATGGACATGCAACAGAACATAATCCACATAATACGCAAGAATCTGCATTTACAGAAAGTAAGTCCATTTCTATTAATCCACGTGCTATCGGTACTGTAGGTCCTAATCTTAGTGAAGTTGTAGGACAAACTTCAGTACAAATTCCACAACCTAAACATTTAGTGTCATTGTAGTTTAATTTACGAACTTCGGAACCAGTTCTTTCTACATTAAACATATATTATCCCTCTCATGCTTTGGATATAGCTTGGTTAGGACAATTCTGAATGCACAAATCACAATCATCACAATTTTCAGGAACGATTTTAACATCGCCGTTTTCTTCTATGATTGCTCCTTGTTCACAAAGTTTAATGCATAAACCTTGAACTGGACAATTTTCAATATGTCCACAAACATCAGAATCAATTTTAACTGCCATATAACCACCTCATTTACATATCGACGATTAATTTTTAAAAATTAATATGATATGATATTTAATTATTTATCGAAATGTACATATAAACATATCGATTATTTTTCGGTATTATTAATAAGTAACCCATTTTTATTAATTTCACCACACCTAATACGTGTGGACGAAATTGGGTTTCCATCTTCAGCCAATACAAAACTAACAACAACAATATCAATAGGTTTCATGCCTTTAGACAACCTTATCTCATTAATCTTTTCAGCAGTAGGTTCGGTCTCTTTACTGACAACAATAGCATCAAAATCCTCATCAAAGATAGTAGTTCCAAAAGGATCATCTAATGGTACTACATTGAAATTAGATCTATCGCCAAAAAACAATTTAAGATTAACCATTCTCTTTTTACATGAATCAATATCTCCTTTTAAACCGCCAAATGCATCAGAAGTTACACCAATTTCAATTTGATTGCCCAGTTCAAAAGCAGTGGATAATAACTTTTTGTGACCATCATGAAACTTATCAAAAGTACCGCCAACAGCCACCTTCTTATATCTTTTATTCATAATACTGTCCCAGTTAGTTAAGTATTAATATTTATTATGAGAACTATTATAAATTATTAGCTATTAAAAAAAAAAGAAAAAAAGAAGTTAATTAGAAGTCAAGACTAGAATAATAACCGTTAAGGCTATAATTATAGTTATTCCAATTAACCACTACACCAAATGAGTTTCTAGTACTTGTTGAATCACTTACAACCCATGTATCTCCAAGCAAGACTTGAGCCCATACATGTCCATAAGTACTACCGCTACTAAATACACAAGTTCCGTGAACATATCTGGCAGGGAGTCCTGCTGCTCTGTATAATGCAACAGACAAGTGAGCTTGGTCTACACAATTTCCGGTTCCAGCATTTAAAGTACCTACAGCACCATATCTAGTATCATAATAGAAACTATATGATATATCATCCCTGACAAAATTATAGATAGCTACAGCCTTATCATATGAATTTGTTAAACCATAAGTCAATCTATTAGCTAAATCAACAATAGCAGGATTTGTAACTTGACAGTTTGAAGAACTTGATAAATATGGGCCTAAATCAGAGATTGTATTCTGTTTATCTAAAACACTTTGTGATTCATACAATTTAAGTGATTTCACATAAACAGAAGATGGTAACTGATTAGTTAATCCATAGTATACAATAACACGAGTCAATGCATAAACAATTCCGTCATAACCGACATTACCAACACTAGTTTCAACAGAATTAGGAGTTATTCCTTGCTGCATACTACTTAATACAGTACCTGCTAGGTTAACATATTCATTTAGATAACCCATATTTGCTGCAGCACCCGGATTAGATGGATTATTCACATCATAGGTATATAAATTAGAATAATCTCCAGCATTTATATTAACAATAGCTTGTGAAATTAAGAATAAATATTGTGCGGTAGTGAATTGTTCATCACCAACTCTAATAAGACCAGGCAATGCAGTATTAGCTTCAATGAAAGAATTAACATCCATAGCTGCAGAAACTAAGTCGCCGATAGAAATTGTTCCAATCACATTAATCAAAGATAATGCCTCATTATCATCATAACGATAAACAATAGGATAAATACCTTTATCCAAACCACTAATAGTGATAGTAGCTACTCCGTCTGCATTAGTAACAGCAGAAGTTTTCACATTAGCATATTCAAATTCAATAGTGGCACCAGAGATTGGTTTTCTATATGCATCAAGTAATGTTGCTGAGAACTGAGCAGTGGTTCCAACAATCATGTCTAAATCCTCAGCCACAAATATGGTACCATTAACTAAAATATGATTAGTTATGGTCTTTGCAGAATAATAAGCATTATCAAGAGAGGTTTTGATTGCATAATATCCAACATTAAGATTGATATTTAATTTGGCAACACCACTAGCATTAGTAGTACGATTATATGAAACACTATTTATATTAAAAGTGACAGTAGCATTGGCAATCGGATTATCTTCATCGTCAACCAAAGTAGTTTTGAAAGAACCTGGTTCATCATGCTCTAAAAATAAATCCTCAGAAGATAATTTAGCAGGTAATTTATTAACAACAATAGTGTTTGATCCTTCATTGTAATCTTCAGAATCGATTTGGGAATAAGAATAGAAGATATCAAAGGTACCTGGAATCAAGTTTATAGTTAAACTTGCAACACCATCATCATCAGTAATACGGTTATATGTACGGCCATTTACAGTAAAAGAAATAGTCTTATTTACTAATGGAGTTTTATCTAACTCTGTTAAAGTTACATTAAATTTAGAACCGTCTTTATAATACATTTTTAAATCATTTCCTGTGAGAATTACTGTTGAATCTGCAACAACCAAAGTACTTTGGCCATTAGAAGCATAATAAAAGTCATTTCCATCAAATCCATAATTTATTGTGTAAGAACCTTCTGTAAGATTAGAAATATGGATTGATGCTACACCATTTTCATCAGTGATAACATCCTGACTAATACCATTATAATTAAAGTGTACAGATGTTGAACTAATAGTTTTATTACCATCACCCATTAATGTTACATTATAAATTCTATCAGTACCAACAATAATATGTGCATCATTACCCAAGATAGTAGTATGGGCTTTAGCAATAGAAATTGTATTGGATACTGATAAACCATTAGGATGAGTAGATGTTATAATATAATTACCCGGATTAAGATTAATGTTTAAATAAGCATTACCTTCATCATCACTTAGACGATTATACAATACACCATTAATATTGAATGTTACATTCGTATTAGTTAATGGAGCACCCATATCATCAAGAATATTGGCTACAAATCTACCGCTCCTATAAGTCATATTCATATCATTTGCAGATATTGTAGGCAATACTTCTATATTATTAGAAAGCATTTCCCCATTATTAGGATTAGTAGCAGTGATAGTATAATTATTAGGATTAAGATTAATATTTAATCTAGCAACACCCCTATCATTAGTTGAACGATTATAATACACACCATTAATATTAAATATTACATCAGTATTGGATATAGGATTACCCACATCATTTAAAAATGTAGCATAATACTGAGTGTTATTCTTATAATATTTTACTACATCAGAAGCTAATATTGTAGGCAATACTTTTACAAAATTAGAATGCATTTCACCATTTAATGTATTTGTGGCAGTTATTACATAGTCTCCAGAATTAAGATTAATGTTTAATCTAGCAGTACCACTTTCATCAGTTTCTCTTTCATAAAATACGCCATTGATATTAAAAATAACAGTAGCATTATTTAAAAGAGCACCATTACCGTCTAAAAATGTAGCATAATATTGAGTACCATTTTTATAATATTTCTCAACATCTTCTCCAGAAATTGTAGATAATACCTTAACAAGGTTTACAGTAGAAGAAGGTTCATAGCTACTTGTACCTGCAAAGAAAGATGTAATATTATAATTTCCAGAATTTAGATTTATTGCAATTGAAGCAATACCTTCATCATTTGTTACTCTGGTATAATTATTACCATTAATATTAAAGATTACATTTTGATTAGATAATAATGAACCATCACTATCAGTTAAAACAACTTTATATGCAGTACCATTTTTAAAGTATAATTCTGTGTCATTTCCAGCTAATGAAGTTGATTTTGTATCATTAACATTAAGAATATCATCAGAGACATATTGAGATGTTAATAACCCCTTATCTTCGTTAGAAAAATAACTTTTTAAATTATCATCATGAGAAGTATTCTCTGAGATAGAATCATAACTAGAAACTTCTAAATTTTGTGAAGAAAAAACAATTTTATTATTTTCATTTAATAAATTTGAATCATCTGTAGTAACATTTGAATCTATTGCTGAAACAGAACTTATCATCATAAAGATCATGAAAACAATAGAAAAAAACATCACTTTATTTATCTTAGAAATTTTTCCACCTCTTGGTTCTCATTACGAAAATTTTAATAGAAATATGATATATACTAAGATTAGTATTCATAATGAGTAAATAAACATTAATAGTTAATAATATATAAATGTTTTTAAAACTTTAATATTAAAAAAACGACTTATAACAATTCAAATTGGTCAAAATAGCCTAAAAATATACATAAATAAGATAGAAAATAAAATTTATGTTGAAATAAACTAAATCAAGCATATATACCTTGAACTTAGATTCATGAATAACCTACCTTATGAATAATAAATACTCCATTAATTTACTAGTTAAATTAATTATCATTTTAAAATTACTTAGATAATAAAAAAAATAGAAAATTTAACTATAATAATTAAAAAATAAAAGAAATATAAGGGAAAAATCGAGTATAGAAGAATTTTATTAAATTTTCTAAAAAAATGAAAAAATGAAAAAAATGATATATGAAGACAATATTTTCAAGAAAGATTATAAAAAATTAGACATTCGATTTGCTTTATCATATCCCAACATATACAGAACCGCAATGTCCTCATTAGGTTATCATATTTTGTATAATTTAATTAATGAAAGAGAAGACACATGGTGTGAAAGAGCAATTTATCCCCATATTCATTCAATAGAGTCAAATACGCCCCTAAAAAGCTTTGACATAATAAGTTTCTCCCTGCAATTTGAAGAAGATTATTTTAATGTATTAGAAATGCTAAAAAAAGCAGAAATACCATTAAAAAGAAAAGACCGGGGCGAAAATGATCCATTAATTATAGCTGGTGGACCCTGCGCCAGTGCAAATCCCATGCCCTTATCGGATTATATTGACATTTTTATAATCGGTGAGGGGGAAGCAATTTTAAATAAATTTCTTGATAAATACAAACAAGATAAAGATTTAAGTAATTTTTTAGATATTGATGGGATTTACATTCCAGAATTTAACAACAGTACGAAAATATCTTTAGTTCATGATATGAAAGATGCATACCATATAACACAACCAATCATCACAAAAAGTGATGATGACGAATATAAAACCGTTTTCAGTGATTCAATAATGTTGAATGTATCAAGAGGATGTACTAGAGGATGTAGGTTCTGCATGTCCAGTTATCTTTATAGGCCACTTCGTGAAACAGACATTAATAAATTAATTGGCACCGCAATTGAAACAAGAAAAAACACTGGTTTAAATAAAGTCACTTTAATTGGAGCTGCAGTAAGCGATTATTCTGAGATTGAAACCTTAATTAAAAAATTAGAAGAAGAAACTTTTCAAATATCAACTCCTTCCCTCAGAATAGAATCTATCACTTATGAAAGTTTAAAACTACTGAAAGAAAGTGGACTTAAAACAATTACATTAGCACCTGAATCAATTGATTCCCTTCGAAAAAGAATTAATAAAGAAATACCCGATGAAAAAATATTTAGTGTAATTGAAAATGCTGTGAAACTTGATTTTAAAATAAAATTATATTTCTTAATAGGACTTCCTTATGAAACAATGGATGATATAAAAAATCTTTGTAGATATATTGAAAAGATTGTGAAAATGCACACATCCAGACATAATATAAAAATCAGCATAAATCCTGTTGTTCCAAAACCACATACTCCATTGCAATGGGTAAGTTATAATTTTAAAGATATAAAACATAAAAGTAAATATATTAAAAAGAATTTAAGAAAATATAATATTAAGATTGAAAGTCCAAAAAAAGCACTCATTCAATATATATTATCTTGTGGAAATAGAGATGTTTCATCAATTATTGAAAAATCATTAACTAAAAATATTACAATTCATGAGTGGATGGAATACCTACCGCAATACACTATTGATGATGAACTGCCCTGGGACAAAATTAACACAAGTGTAAAAAAAGAATTTTTAAAAAAGGAGTTCAAACGAATAGAAACAAAAAAACAAACTCCATGGTGTAATGAATCATCATGCTATAATTGCGGAGCTTGTAAAAATTAATATTAAAAATATAAATATAATATATTATAAAGAAGTATAATATGACTAAACCTGCTAAAAGAACAAGGACAATTGAATTATCCCAAATAAGAAAAATGTTTGAAATAACAAATCCTAATGCAATTAACTTAGGAATCGGCGAACCGGATTTTAACGTTCCTGAAAATATCAAAAAGGCAATGATTCAATCAATAAATGATAATGATACACATTATACTCCAAATAAAGGTTATATTGAATTAAGGGAAGAAATTGTAAAAAAATTTAAAAAGGATAATGGAATAAAAACAGATCCCGAAAACATAATAGTAACTGTTGGAGCAAGTGAAGCACTATACATGTGTGCACAGGCATTTATAGAAAAGGGAGATGAAGTAATATTACCAAACCCTAGTTTTTTATCATATGAAGCCTGTATAAATCTAGCAGATGGAAAAATAACGCCAGTCAACTGTAAAATGGAAAATGAATTTAAACTCAAAGCCAGTGACGTTGAAGAAAAAATAAATAAAAATACAAAAGCAATAATCTTAAATTCACCATCAAATCCAACAGGTGCAGTAATGGAAAAAGAGGACATGAAATCTATAGCCGATTTATCTATGGACAATGATTTTCTTATCATATCCGATGAAATCTATGAAAAAATAATTTATGATAAAAAACATTACTCTCCAGCAAAATGGAGTGATAATGTAATTACATTAAACGGATTTTCAAAGACATATGCAATGACAGGATTAAGAATAGGATATTTAAACGCAAATGAAGAATTATGTGAAGAATTACTTAAAATTCACCAATATAATATTGCATGCGCAACCACAACATCCCAAAGAGGTGCTATTGAAGCATTACGCGGACCACAAGATGAAGTGGAAAAAATGATAGCGGAATTCAAAAAAAGAAGAAATTTAATAGTTAAAAGATTAAACGAAATGGGATATGAAACAGTGAATGCCGAAGGTGCATTTTATGTATTTCCAAAAATTGAAGATGAAAATTTTGTCCAAAATGCAGCAAAAGCAGGTGTTATAACAGTTCCAGGGGCAGCTTTTGGATCTAATGGAAAAGGTCATGTAAGAATGTCTTATGCTAACTCTTATGAAAATATTAAAAAAGCAATGAATATCTTAGAGGAGAATATAATTAATGGATGAAACTAGAAATAAAACCGGTAAAAAAGCAGCCATAATTGCAATAGTTACAAACTGCATTTTAACAATCATGAATATAACAGTAGGATATGCAGGAGGCAGTTATGCATTAGTTGCTGAAGGAATACACACATTTTCAGATGTTATAACTTCAATTATAGCATATATTGGATTTAAAATAGGGCAAAAACCTGCTGACGCGGATCATCCCCAAGGACATGGTCGTGCTGAACCCATATGTGGACTCATTATCGTTTTATTTTTAACAATAGTCGGATATGAAATCATAGATACAGCAAAAGATAAACTTTTAAATCCAAATTTAATCACTACTCCAGATGTATATGTAGCGATAATGGCTGTTTTTGGAATAATTTTTAACTTTGCAATGAGCTCATATATTATTAGAATAGGTAAGCAAATAAATAGTCCGGCCATTATAGCAGATGGAGAACATCAAAAAACAGACATATTTTCTTCAATAGCTATTTTAATTGGTGTGGTTGTATCCAACTGTGGTTTTCCAATACTTGACCCAATAATTGGTCTGGTTATAGGATTATTAATATTGAAAACAGCTTATACACTGGCTAGAAAAAATATAGATGCTATTCTAGGTAAAGTTCCAGACAAAAAAATAATAAAAAAAATAGAAAAAGCAGTTAAACAAACACCCGGTGCCCATGAACCCCATAACATAAAAGCAGATAATTATGGTCCATATTACATCATTAATTTACATATAAAAGTTGATGGAGACCTTACTGTAAATGAAGCACATGAAATAGTGCATAAAGTTGAACAGAATATTCTAAAGATAGATAATATAAAGGGCGTATCTGCACACGTTTGTCCATTAGGATCAGATTATGAACATCACCAAAAAATATATGAATAATTAAACGCCGGGACCGGGATTTGAACCCGGGTGGTCATATGACCATCGGATTAGCAGTCCGACGCCGTACCAGGCTGGGCCATCCCGACATAACAAAACAAGATATAACATTATATGTAAAAAGTTACTAATAAAGTTATTTATTTATTATATAAATGGCATGTTCAAAAGTGGACTGATTTCAAAAACATAAGTGATCTGGAAACCCAACTCCACCCCGGGATACTACAAGCATCAATTGTTAATAGTAGAGCTGCTCCCTTCCGGGCCTGACACGTTCCTATATCAAAGATGATTCTTCTTTACCCTCCAGTAAAGACTCCATCACCATTAATCCTGTAGGACGAAGTTTCTATGTTGTTTTTCCAGGCTCATGCTTCCTTAAAAAGCCGCCTCTTGAACTTCAACTGCACCAAAGGGGGTGTGTGCTTACAGAGGACCCCTAACCCTCCAGTCTAGCCACTATTATTTTATATCATTAATATTATATAAATGTTAACAATTTAAAGAAAAAAAGTTTTTACAGTAACTCCATTAAAATTATTGAAAGAAGAAAAGACTCAGTTAAAAAAGTAAAAAAATAAAAACTAAAATAAAAAGAAAAGATAATTAAAAAAAAATAGATTGTTTTAAAAGAAAATTAAAATTAAAAATATTAAAATGAAAATCAGAAAAAATCATTGAAATTCATTACTGTAAAAAATAAATATTTACAGTAAAACCCCCCAACTAAGCAAAATTTAAAAAAACAGAATTAAAAGAGGTTAATTTAAAATATCTCTTGAATAATATCCCCATCAGAAATAATGCCAACCAATTTACTATTATCAATGACCGGCAATTGATTTAATATGCCTGAGCCAGGATTAGAATCTTTCATGACTTTAATTGCTGTTTCAATAGTATCCTCAGGAGATATTGTAACAACATCTTTAATCATAATTTCTTCAACTTTTGTTCCTAATTCATATTTATCCAATATCAAATTATGACCAACATCTGTTGCAGTAATAATACCAATTAGATTATCATCTTCAACAACAGGAAGAGAACTGATTTTAAATTCCATTAATTTTTCAAATGCATATACAACATCAATTTCTGGAGTAGTTGTAATTACATCACAAGTCATTATCTGTGATACTTTTTTATTTATCATTAGTTTCACCCCCAAATTCTTTAATAATATCATTAACCATTAAATCTATAGTTTGTTTATAATCTACATTATTAATAACACAGGAATTGTGAATATTCGCTTGACTAATTAAAAAATCTTGTGTCTTTCTAATTGTATCAAAATTATCCATATAATGATCAAGAGACCTTTTAACCCAAGGCTGCCTACAACGGCTGTAAAACCTTTGTTTATGCATTTCCTCATCTTCAACAATTAATGTGAGCATTATTATATTTCCTTTATTAATTAAATCTTCACGAATGAAACCTGGCACTACATGAACTCCTTCAATAATAATACTTATTCCTTCTTTAATAGATCTTTCCACAATAGCCTCAATACCCACATTAACAACATCAACATGACTAATAAAACCTTCAATAGTAGTATCTACACGAATAGCAGGCGTTCTTATACTTTCATATGCATCAAAACTGGATTTATGAATAACAGGATTTAATTCCTTAGAAATAATTTTACGCATTACTTCACGTATCATATCAGTACTTATAATATTTTTCAATCCTAAACGATTTGCAAGTTCAAAAGCCATTGAAGATGTACCAACACCTGAAGCACCCCCAATTAAGATGATTAATGGTTCATTTGATTTTCTAAGAGAACTTAACCTTTTATATTTAAAAGCAATATCCGGATCAATTTTCTTTAAATAATCAGAAATATATTTAGATAATTCATCTAAAGAAATTTCATCCACTTCATTTTCTATTAGTTTGGTTTCAATATCACTAGCTATTTCATAAGCTTGGTCTAAACCTAAATTTGAAAATCTCAATGAACGAGCTAAAACCCCTTTTGAAAATGGTTCTTTATAATAATTACCATCTACATTCCCAACAACCCAAATCATAATATCACATTAGAATTTATTAGTTAAAAAAATATTTTAAAATAATGATAAATAAAAGTTGTTATTTAATTTTTAGAAAAAAAGAAAAAAAAGAATATTATTCATCTAATTGAATAATATTAATATCATAATTAGATCCATCAGCAATATCTATTAAAACAGCCCCATTATCTTTTAACATACCTGGATTAGCAACATCAGTAGTTATACCAATTTTACTAAGGGATTTTGCTTCGTGAATATGTCCACAAATATTAACCTGTGGTTCAAATTCATGAATTGATTTTAAAATTCCTGAGCTTCCAACATGGTCTCCACCTGCAGTTAAATCTGCTTCAGTATTAAATGGCGGAGCATGTGTTACTAAAATTTTAACTTTAGGAACATCTTTATTGTATACATAATCATAATTAGCCATTAATTCAAAGACATCCCCATATATTTTTAAATCATCAATTTCACCTGGAGTGTCGAATGGTGTAGGATTAGACCCACCATATCCGAATAAAATAGCATCACCATAGCCGACAATTTCATTATGTAAACAAAATGCACCTGATTCACCAATTGCATTACAAATTCCTGCAGGATCGCAGTTTCCTGGAATTGCGATTACATCACAATCATATTCAAATATTTTTCCAATAAATTCACCAACGAATTCTAAAGGTCCGAAATCTGTAATATCTCCAGTAATTATAACTAAATCAATATCATTATTTTCTAAATATTTGTATAAATTTTCATTTTCTTCGCCATGAACGTCACTAATAGCTAAAATTTTCATTGTATTTCCCCCATTATTCTAAAAAGAAAGAACCCATTTCTTTTAAACCTATTTGCAAATCAGGTTTATCTCCATGTAAAGCAACTGTAACATCATCATCAAATTCTATGATAAGTCCATGCCATTCAGCAATTTCTTGAACTCTTTCTTCCGCTAATGGAACTTTTAAATTTATTCTTCCAGTTGTTAATCCTGGAGGAGTATTTACTAAAAATGTGGAACGGGATTTAGGGAATTCAAATAATTCATCTCCTTTCATCGCCCTTTTTAATAAATCAAGCCAATAATCAGTGTACTCTTCCCCTTCCTCTTCTGCAATTGCCAAAATTGTCCCTTGAACATTACTTAAAGACATTTCTGCTTGTGCTAAACCATTGATTAACTCTGGATGAGAAGGATCTCTTTTATATGAATTAATAGATGATCTGATTAATCCCATCTCAGGGTTAATGCCCTGTGGGATTTCATAACCTTTTTTACTTAAATCTGAAATTAGATTATAAAGAACTAACCAATTTTGTTCAGAAGGTAAACTCATAAGTGTCCACCTATAATTTTTAAAGTAGTGTGGTTGATTTTTGCGTCAGCTTCTTTCAATTCTTTTTCAATTTCCCTAGTATTTTTATATGAATCTAAAAATAATACATGGTGTGTTGAAGTTCCAGCAATATTTAAAATAGCCAATTCATCACTAGGTTTAAGTTCTCTTTTATCAATTGTTGCTTTAAATTGAACATAAGGTTCATATTCTTCTGGAAGGTCTTCATATTTAAATATACCATCTAATGTTGCTACAAACATATTCATTACCTCAATTGTTTTATAACAATTTAACTTTTTATATTAATAATATATAAAATTAATTAAAAATTATTCGTATCCAATCGAACAAAATAAAATTTAAAAAAAAAATTGCTACTTTTACGTAACAATCAATCCAAAATGTGTTTTCAATGCCTAAAAAATAAAAAAAGAATAAGGAAAAAATCCTTAAACTTATTTAGCATTTTCACCTAAAGCTTTAGCTAAAGCAGGAGCTGCATCGATTTTTTGTGCATCTAAAGTTAAATCTTCAGCACTTAAACCCATAGCTAATCCGTATAATTGAGCTAAGTGGAATACAGGAATGGAAAAGTCAGTTCCGTATCTTTCATTAACTTCAGTTTGACCTTGGTCAAATTGCATATGACAGAATGGACATACATCAATAATAGCATCTACTCCAGCTTTTGACATGTTATCAAGTTTTTCTTTAGTGTAACTAGCAGTAACATCTAAATCTCTGGATCTTACTCCACCACCAGCACCACAGCACATCATTTTGTCTTTGTAATCAATGGATTTAGCACCAGTGAGCTCTACAAGTTCATCTAAGATGGTTGGGTTTTCAGCTTGTTCTTCAATACCAATTTCATCAGTAGGTTTTAAGAAGTGGCATCCGTAGTGAACTGCAACATTTAAGTCTAAAGGTTTTTCAATAAGAGATGAGATTTTTTCGAATCCAATATCGTCTCTTAAGATTTGTGCTAAATGTTTAACATTAGTAGTTCCTTTGAATTCTCTACCGATTTCAGATAAGTTTTCGTTAATTTTAGCTCTTTTATCTTCATCTTCTTTTAACATGTGGTTAGCTTCAAATAATGAACCGAAACAACCGTTACATTCAGTCATGATGTCAGCGCCCATATCTTCTGCAAGAGTTAAGTTACGTGCAGCAATGGTAGCCCAGGTTTCTTCGTCAAAAGAACCGAATACACCCGGAGCAGGACAACATGATGCTCCGTTCATATCTTTTAATTCAATGTCTAATGCTTCAAATAATATACGGGTTGCTTTTTCAATACCAGGATAACGGTTAGGCATGATACAACCTAAGAAATATGCGATTTCCATACTAAAACTCTCCTAAACTAAATTATTCTTTTAATCCGCCGGTTGCTTCATCGTAACCGATTAATTCATCAAATGCGGTAAGTTTACATAATTTTTGTACTTCTTCTAATGCTCCAGCATCTGCGTGAGTAGTTGCAGGTACTTCGGAAAGACCAATTTTGGTTCTTAATGCTTTAGCTGCATCATTGATTGGTACACCATGACCTGTGTTAATTACAAATACACCAGTCATTTTGTGTGGTTTTGCCATGTATCCAGCGTGAGCAGCAACATTACGTGCTTTTTTAATAATTTCCACAATTTTTACGCTTCTAGGACATCTTTCTTGGCAAGTGTAGCAGGTAGTACACATCCATAATGCATCGTCAGTGATTACGTCTTCTTTTAATCCGAGTAAACATTTTCTGACAATTTGTCTTACTTTATAAGGAGTTCTTCTTCCTGAAGGACATCCTCCACCACAGGTACCACATTGGAAACAATGTTTAACAGTTTCAATTCCAGCATCAATGAACTCAGCAGTAAATTCTGGGTCACGATTTGCGTCTGTTAATAATTCTTTATCAGTCAATAAAGTCATATTATCTCTCTCTTTATTTTCTTTTTCTTTTTTATCTTCATCAACTTTCTCAGTTGATTCGACTTCATCATCAGTGTTAACATCTTCCTCATCTGAAGAAGTATTTTCTTCAACATCTAAAGATTCTTCCGCAAGATCCTCTTCTGCTTCTTTAGGAATTTCTTCATTATTAGAAGGTTCATCTTCTTCTATTATAGGAAGAGTTTCTTCAACACTTTCTTCCTCAATTGAGCGTACTTCTTTTTTGAACTTTAATTCTATAGTAGCTGTGCTACTTTTTTCTTTTTTAAGAACATCAGAAATTGGTACTGATGTTTTTGTGCCAGAAACTACAGTATCATCAAAATCAGAAGATTCGCTGTTGACATCTTTAGAAATTTCTTCTTGGACATCTTTTTCTTCAAAATCCTTTTCTTCTTTGAATAAGGATTTAAGACGATTTATAATAGACATTGAAAACACACCTCGGATTTTCATAGGAATATTTCCTCTAATCCTTAATTATAATTTATCTGAAAATCATATATAAAGCTTACTAAATTTTTTAAAAGTGTAATCAAAAAGATTACACCAAATCACTTTTTTAGGAAAACCTAAAATTTTAAAAATTAATAAATAATAATATACAAAAAAGATAATCAAATAAAAAAGGAAGAATTAAATGATAAATAAATTCGAAATTAAATCCCATGACGGACCTGGAAGAATAGGAAAATTAAATGGTGAAAAAACCCCAAAATTATTTTATAAAACAGATTTAAAAATAGCACCATCCGAAGGTTCCGCATACAACATTGAAAAAGAAATTGCAAGATTTAACATAGAAGAAACATTAAAACTCGCCGAAGAAAATGTGGAAAAATGTGATGCTGCAGTAATACAGGGATCAAAATACATTGATTTAAGAATCAAATGCCTAAAACAACTTGAAGAGGTAGGATACAATATATTTATTATTGCAAATGGAGATGAACTACTAACAAATCCAAGAGAATTAGTAGACATTACTGTTAATTTAAGGATGAATGCACATCCCTCAAGTATGTTAATATTTACATTTGCAGAAAGTTCATTCATGCCAATACTAACCTATATGGGAATTGATGGATTTTTAACAGATGCAAGTAACTATTATAGCTACTTAAATGTATTGCAAACACCAACAAAAGCATATGATTTAAACACATATAAAATCTATGATGAAATAACACAAAAAGAATTGGAAGAAAAAAACATGGAATGTCTAGAATTTGTTATACGCGAAATCCAAACACATATGGAAAATCATTCCCTAAGAAATCTTATAGAAGAGCGTTCAACCACATCTCCCCAAAATATAGCTACATTAAAATTATTAGATAAAAAATATATAGATTTTATTTTAGAACATAATCAGTTATTCTAATTTGAATGATGAAATTAAATCATCATATTCTTTTATTACACCAGACGAATAATCAACGGTTCTTAACTCAAAAATATAGATATTTCCATTTTCAATGAATACATAAGTATGAATATCAAATGTAATTTCAGGAGTTTTAATATTTCCATGAAGTTTAATAGCATCCATTGATGCAATACTTGTAAAATCAGAATTTAAAATTACTCCACCATCATCAACTATGCATTTTTCCATAAATTCCTTATACTCCTCCAAATTGGTATGTGTTGGAAAAGTTACTAAATTTAAAAGATTATTTTCACCTTTGGATAATGTTGCAATACAATCAGGATTATTGCTTGTATTTGCCTTTTCAACTTCCCATGAATCCAAATATTCGAAACTTAAATTGCCTGATTGAAATAATCTAGTTTCCATTTATTCCTCTCCACCATCATTTTCTTTAGAAGAATCAATATCAATAGTTTCCTGAGCTTCATCATTATCTTTAGAAGAATCAATATCAATAGTTTCCGGAGCTTCATCATTATCTTTAGAAGAATCAATATCAATAGTTTCCGGAGCTTCTTCTAAGGTATCAATATATTTGGAAAATGGTTCTGGAAGTTTAGGCATTACTTCTTTTAATATTTCACCAGCATCCAATTCTAATGCCTGACCTGAAAATAACTGTTCAACATCAAAATCAAATTCGAATGGTTTGAGTAAATCATCAGTAGGTACTCTTAGATTGATCTTATGTTTGTTAAATATCATTTTAATAGTACTTGTGTTTTTAATTTGCTCATTCATATCATCGATAGTACTATTTATATCATATGCTATAGCTTTATTCTTTTCATTTACATCATGTTTAGCCTTAGAAATAGATTTTTCTAAACTTTTAACTAATTGGGCATTTCTTCTATTAATATTATCCCTAGCCTCATCTATCACTACATTAATAGCATTTAAAATTGATTTATTTAACTCAACATTATAAGCAAGAATCATCTTATTTTTATAATCCAATTCTTTAAAAATAGCAACCCTCTCTTCATCAACGCTGACAAGTTTTTTATTTAATTCATAAATTTCATCTTTAGCTTTGATTAATTCTTCTTTATCAGATAACTGATCTTTTAAAGAACCAACATCATCAAAAAATGAACCTTTAAGTGCATCCAATTGTTGTTGTAATTCAGCAATCTCAGCATCTTTTTGCGCTAAAATCTCTTCATCCACACTAGATGCATTTGCCATTAATTTTTCATATTCGTCTTTAGGAATAACTTTAACTAAATCATTATCTTCAAAAGGGTCTTCCTTTTTAAGACTAACTTGTTTTTGTTTAGATTCTTTTTCAATGGAGTTACCATCTTTATCCTTACTGGTGTATTTTTTGGTATACACACGAACAGTTCTGAATTCCTCATCATCCATTTCCAAACACCTACTTAATTATAACTAGATTCTTTATAATTTAAATAGTTTATCTAAAAATGATTTAAAAAAAATAAGAATTGGAGAGGTAACCTAATTAAAATTACTTCTCCTCATTTTCAATCCACAACATCATAGCTTCTTCAATAGCCCTTGAATACCAACCCTTGGTGAACAATAACTTAGAAGAGGCTAATTTACGAAAATACATGTCTAGGTCATTATTGACCATAATAGTAACTCTTCTACTTTTAGTCATGAATAATTATTAGTATACTTCTAGTAAATAAATTAAACAGTATTTTTTGAGCTTTAATTCTTGCTTTGAATATAATAATGATTTCAAAAAGTAAAATCAAGCGGATTTAGAAACCTTTTAATTAGAATTTTAAGATAGGATAATTAAGAATTTATGAAAAGGTTTATATATTATAAAAACATAATAATATACGATGTGAATATAAATTCACCTCAACAATGAACATCAGTCAAC
>CACXWH010000032.1 GCA_902771225.1 uncultured Methanobrevibacter sp.
ATAAATAATAAATCACCAACTGAACCTTAACTCAAAGTAGATTTTACAATAAAATATTTAACCATACACCATATATAAAAAAATACCAAGAGCATTTGAAAAGTAATCCCAACAAAACATAAAAAAAACAAATGATAATCCAATATCAAGAAAATATAGAAAAAAAATAATTCATTCGAGAAAAAAAAAGTATACCAACTTAAAAAAAATACCACTTAACATTCAAAACAAGCATAAAAAAATAAAAAAAGAAACCAGCACCCATTATAATGTAGAATACCCTTCCCTTACAGTGCAATTCATCCCCAACCTAAGAGGTCGGAGTGTTCTTGCAAAAATATGATAAAATCATAAATAACTATTATGAGTAATTACTGAATTTTCATTTAATCGAAATCAGTACACTTCACCGAAATTAACCTCAGCATCAATCGGCGATAATGAATTATTTTATCTTTTGCCACATATTATTATATGAATGCATGAAAAATAGATGATATGTATACAATCCATAAGTGATAATTTAAATATTATAGAAATGATATAAATTATATAAGGTGAATATATGAAAATCGTTGTTGCAATTGGTGGATCAATTCTAATAAAAGACCATGATAGTTCAAGATTCAAAGAATACAGTAAACTCTTAAAAGAATTAGCACAAGAACATGAAATATTTGTTGTAGTTGGTGGAGGAAAACCCGCTAGAGAATATATTAGTGTTGTCCGAGATTTAGGAGCAGGTGAAGCTCAATACGACGATATTGGAATTGAAGTTACTAGAATAAATGCAAAATTATTATTAATCGCACTTGGAGATTCAGCTTATCAAAAAGTACCTCACAATTTCCAAGAAGCATTAGAATATTCTGCTACGGGAAAAATCATTGTTATGGGTGGAACAGAACCTGCACACAGTACTGATGCAGTATCTGCTATCTTGGCCGAATATGTCAATGCAGACAAATTAATCAATTTAACATCAGTAGATGGAATGTACACTAAAGACCCCAATAAATATGATGATGCGGAGCTTATACATGAAATAACCGCTTCAGATTTACTTGATTTCCTTAATGATAAAGATATGAAAGCAGGAACTTATGAATTCTTTGATACAACAGCAGTTCAAATGATAAAAAGATCCAAATTAGATACTGTAATTGCGAATGGTTTTGAACCAGAAAACCTGATTAAAGTCATAAACGGTGAAAATATAGGAACTAAAATTATATAGAATCAATTTTGGTGATTTTGTGAATGATTTAATTGATATTGGTTTAAATTTAATGCATTCTTCTTTTAAAAAAGATAGAGTTGAAATTATCGAAGAAGCAAAAAAAGTTGGTGTAAATCAATTTATTATTACTGGAACCAATATACATTCAAGCCATATGGCTCGTGAATATGCTTCCAAATACCCGAATACATTGTTTTCTACATCAGGAGTTCATCCACATGATGCAAAAACATGTAATGGACACACAATTTTTGAACTAGAAAAAATAGCTAAAGATGATTGTGTTGTGGCTATTGGCGAATGTGGACTTGATTACAATAGAAATTTTTCACCCCAAAATGTACAAAGAAAATGGTTTGAAGCACAGGTAGAACTTGCAGAAACTTTAGATATGCCACTATTTTTACATGAACGTGAAGCTCATGATGATTTATATAACATATTAAGTAAACATGATCAGGTTATTGAAAAAAGTGTTGTTCATTGTTTTACCGGAACCAAAGAAGAAGCTCAAAACTATATTGATTTAGGTTGTTATATTGGAGTTACTGGATGGATTTGTGATATGAAAAGAGGAAGAGATTTGCAAGAAGCAGTGAGTGTTATTCCTCCTGAAAAATTAATGATTGAAACTGATGCTCCATTCCTAATACCTAAAAACTTTGATAAAAAACCTAAAAAGAATAGGAATGAACCGAAATATTTACCTCATATACTCAAAACAATTGCAGTTTGTATGGGTATTGATAAAGAAGAACTTGCATTGCAAGTTACTAAAAATACAAAAGAATTTTTTAAAATATAAAAAAAGGTGATAATTATGGCAGTAGAACCTCATAAACATTGTCCAATATGTGGAACTCCAATTCCATTAAATGAACTTGTTTGCTCCCCAGACTGTCAAAAAGTATGGGATGCTAGATTAAATCAAACAAAAAGAAGTAGAATTATATTATATGTAGTTATAGCTATATTTTTAATTATATGGGCAATATTAACATTTGTCAAATAGGTGTAAAAAATGATACTAACCTCAGCAAATACGCTAGAAGATAAAACAATTATATCATATAAAGGCATTGTTACTGGCGAGTCATTAATTGGTGCGAATATTTATAAAGATTTATTTTCTGGAGTTCGTGATGTTGTAGGTGGTAGAACCTCACGTTATGAAGAAGAAATTAAAAAAGCCCGTGACATTGCATTTAAAAGTATGAAAGAAAAAGCAGAACAATTAAATGCTAATGCAATTATCGGTCTTAAAATTTCTTATGATAATCTCGGAGGTACCATGGGAAATACCATTTTAATTACAGCTTATGGTACTGCAATAACTTATGAATAATATGGAAATTAATAATAAAGAAATAAAAAACGTCAAGGAAGCTTTTATTTCAATTGTATTAGGTACAGCATCTGGCCTTTTAACATATTATTTGTTTTTATATTTTAATATTGCTATTTTTGGATGGAATTTAGGTCTTTTTTTCGCCCCATTAATTGCAGGTTATGTTGAAACTATTATAGCCCAACATCTTACCGGAGAAAGTATAGGTGGAATTAGTGCTTTTATTTTATTTTTAGTAACAGTGGTTTACGGTTTTATAATTGATAATAATACATTAGGTTATAATATAATCACTTTCGGTTCAATAATAATTATTATCCAGGCAGCTGTTCCAACATTTGCAAATTACTTTGGAATAGTAGTTATTATTTCAATGTTATCCTATTTTACAGGTTTTTTCAAAAAATTAACAGATAATATAGATAATACCATAAGAAAACACTTTGGAAAAGAAGAAAAAGAAATAGAAATTGTTTTGCCATACGATGATAAAGGAAGTAATGAAAAACTAAATTCTCTAGATTTTATTTTTATGACAAGCAATAATCCGGAACATTTAGAATATGATAATTTAGGTTATTTTTATACAACCGCAGTTTTTGAAAGAAATACTCATATTTTTCATTTATCTCCAGAAAATGTTGAAAAAAAACATTTAAATGAATTGAAAAAAGGAAAAGACGAGTGTTTAATTAAATTATCAGAAAAAATAAAAAAAGCTGGCGGCAACGGAGTTATTGATTTAGAAATAAGCTATATTTTAAATGGCCTTGGAGGATCTTATTTCCAAGTCATAAGCAGAGGAATGGGAATAAAAATTAAGGAAGAATACCCAACATCTTAAGAGCAATATACAGTACAACTACACCAAATACTTGTTTTAAACGTTTTTCAGGCAATTTATGAGCATACTTAGCACCCACCTGTGCTAAAGGTACTGAAAAACAAGCAATTAATAAAAAATTAACTATGCTAACATAACCAATTGAAAATGGAAATGTATTAACACCCCATCCGGAAATCATATAAGATAATGTTCCGCCAATAGCAGTTAAGGAAATGAACACTGATGATATACCTATCGCCCGAATCATTGAAAATCCCAAAAGCATTGTTAAAATAACTATTAAAAATATGCCTCCACCAATGCCAAGCAATCCTGAGAAAAATCCAACAAAAAGACCTGTTAACATAATAGCCAAAAAGTTAAAATCAAATCTTGCTTCTTTTTCTTTTTTATCTCTTGAAAGTAAATTTCTAATAGCTATAAACAAAAGCAAGCATCCAAAGATTATTTCTAAAATTCTTGAAGGTGCAAGTGAAGCAACAAATCCTCCAATAAAGCTGCCTAAAATACCGAAAATCCCTAATCTGATACCCGGCCCAACAATATTATCCAATTTTTGAGAATGCTTATACGCACCACTTATTGCAGTAGGAATTATAATGGCCAAGCTAGTTCCAAATGAAATCAATAGGGCAAGATCCGGCTCAACACCAATATACTTTAAAAGGAAATACTGGAAGGGCACTATTAAAAATCCTCCGCCAACCCCTAAAAGACCTGATGCAAAACCTGCAACAATTCCAATTAAAATTAAACCTAAATAATATTCAACTGCAAACATGATTTATTCCTTTTAGTAAATAATTTAAATATTATTAATTTAATATTATTTTTAATGAAGATAAACAAGACTATATTAGTTGGTATCCTATTTATAATAATTGCAGGAGTACTTTTCATAAGCAATATTTTAAATCCAATTATCCATCCAATAACACATTTGTTTTTAATGGGATCATCTAAAGGAAAAGACATATTATTTTTTGGATTAATGGGAGTCTTTTTAATATCCACACAGTTATTTAAAGGATTAGACATTGATGCGGACAAATATTTAAAAATTACAATAATCCTGGGTTCAATAACATTAATTTTAGGGATACTGCTGGAAGTTTACTTTAGATGGCAAATGGGAATCAGTCTTAACACAATCTTCATGGTTATGGGAAAAAGCATTTCTTCAACAAGCATTCTCCATACCCATCTGTTGAAGTCCATTTTTGGAGAGGTTATAACTAATTTAATCGGACCATTTATAGGAAATGAAATAAACACCGGTGTTGGGCTATATCAATACCTGCCAGATTTTTCAAAATTAATAATCATAATGCTTCCGGCAACAGGCATAACGTTATTACTGGCCATTAGAAATAAAAGATTTGTTCAGACATTCTTGCTTTCATTTTTTGGATGCTGCTTATTAATTGGCATACTGGACGGAGGACTGTTTTCAACCCCTGCAATAACAGGAATTTGCGGAGTATTCTTAATACAAAGAAACGGCAAATGCATTGAACAGATTGTTGACTACATCATTAAAAGAGAAAAAATATGTTATGAGTGTAAAATAATCCCCCCTTTTAAAAATAAAAGTAATCTAATAATGGTTTTAATGAAAAGATACTTACCATACATAGCAGCAGCATTAATAATAATTTTAAGATTTACCATAGCTGTTATTGGAGCTAATACAGAATACTATGAAGTAGATGTTATGAATCCTTCAGATAATATTGAATTAAACAATTTTCCAATAGAAAATGTAATGCATGACGGAAATAAAACCACATATATCATCAATTCAAATTATAACGAAATGGAACTGTTAAATGACTTAAAAGGGCCTCTGAATAAGAAGTGTGACTATTATACTGTCTCATGGAATACATTTTCATATTTAGAACCGTCACATCCAATTAATGAATTATATCAGAAATTGAAAAACTAAATTTTTATAAAATATTAAAAATAAAACATTAAACCATATGATTTTAAGCATTATTATACCCACATATAATGAAGAGGAATACTTGCCTATTCTTTTAGAAAGCATTAAACAACAAAAATTTGATGATTATGAAATAATTATAGCTGATGCGAATTCTACAGATAGAACACGAGAAATAGCAGAAGAATACGGTTGCATTATTACTGAAGGAGGACTTCCTGCAGTAGGAAGGAATAATGGTGCTAAAATAGCTAAAGGTGAATATTTACTATTTTTAGATTCTGATTTAAAATTAACCGATGATTATCTTAGAGACACTATTTATGAATTCCGAATGGAACGACTTGGAATTGCAATTACACAAATGAAACCTTTATCAGAAAAATCAGAAGCCCAGTTATTTCACTACCTTGCCAATCAATTTATGATAGGTGTTGAAAAAATAAAGCCCCATGGTGCGGGATGTTATGGGATTATAGTTAAACGGGAACTGCATGAAAAAAGCGGAGGCTTTAATGAAGATTTAACTTTCGGCGAAGATAGCGAATATATAAAACGTTTGGGTTCTATTGAACATTTTAAAGTGCTTAGAAAACCAAAAATTGGAGTATCAACCAGAAGACTTGAAGAAGAAGGACTTGAAACGTTAATACAGCAATATGGAAAAAGTACATGGAATGATTTTACTGGTAAAGAAACTGGTGCCGAAGAACTAAATTATAAGTTCGGACATAATCCAAAAGAAATGACTAAAGAAAACTTAGATAAATTTTCTAAAGAATCCGGAAGAATCACAAAAATTTTTGAAAATTATGATAAGTCAGTAGAAACAGTTAATACAGCCAAATCCTATTTTAAAATAACTAAAAATAAAAAAAATAGAAATAAAAAAAGAATATTCTACTGTGTTTGCGGCGAAGGAATGGGTCATGCAATAAGATCAGGCGTTATAATAGACAGAATAAAAGAAAAATATGATATTTATATTTTTTCACATGACAGAGCATATGAATACTTAAATAATAAATTCGATAATGTGTATAAAATTGGAGGATTTAATACTGTATATATTAACAATAAAGTAAACAACACTAAAACATTAATTAATGCATTAAAAAGAAATCCAACCAATATTAAAGTAGGATATCAAAAATTATATAAAAAAGCAAGAGCATTATCTCCAGACATTATTGTAACTGATTTTGAAATGTATGCTACAATGGTATCTAAACTTCTTCAAATCCCATTAATAAGCCTGGATAACATACATATGATTACACAAGCAAAAATTGATTATCCACCACATCATCAAACAGAAATGCTTAAAGCAAAAGGAGTAATTAAAAGTTATGTTGTAAGGCCAAAATTTCACATCATGACAAGTTTCTTCTTCCCAAAAGTAAGATCTAGAAAAAATGCCGTGATATATCCCCCAGTTATTCGGGAAGAAATATATAAATTAAAACCTACAACAGAAGACCATATTATTGTTTATCAAACAAGTAAAGAAAGTGTTAACCTTGTTAAACGTTTAAAAGCTCTTGATGAGAATTTTATAGTTTATGGATTTAATAAATCGGAAACTGATGATAATTTAACTTATAAATTATTTAATGAAGATGAGTTTTATGAAGACTTGGCAAGTGCAAAGGCCGTTGTCTGTAATGGTGGATTTACATTCATATCAGAAGCCATAACTCTTAAAAAACCTATATATAGTGTTCCGGCTATTGGAAACTTTGAACAAACGTTAAATGGATATTATGTTCAAAAATTAGGTTATGGAGAATATCATGAGGATATGAGTCCGAAAAAACTCGAAAGATTCCTAAAAAGACTTGATAAATATCAAAATAAGTTAAATAATGTTAAAAGATATAATAATGACGGAATCATACACGAATTAGAATATCGTATTGAAAAATATTCCAGGTAAAATCATTTCTAATTAAAAAAAATAAGTTTTAGGTGAACTTATAAAGTTACACCCATATCTAATTGTTCTGTTAATTCTTTGTATCTATTACGGATAGTTACTTCAGTAACACCTGCAATATCAGCAACATCTCTTTGAGTTTTCCTCTCACCAAGCAACACAGATGCAATGTATAATGCAGCTGCTGCTACACCGGTCGGTCCTCTTCCAGAAGTCAATCCTTTATCCATTGCCTTTTCAATAATTTCAATAGCTTTAGATTGAGCTTCACCAGACAAACCCAATTCACTAGCAAATCTAGGAACATAATCTACTGGAGATGTTGGTGGTAATTTAATATTTAATTCTCTTGTAAGGAATCTGTAAGTCCTACCTACTTCTTTTTTAGTTACTCTTGAAACCTCAGCAATTTCATCCAATGTACGTGGAACATTACATTGCCTACATGCTGCATATAATGAAGCTGCCACTACACCTTCTATACTTCTTCCACGGATAAGTTTGTTATCTACAGCACTTCTATAAATAACAGATGCTGCTTCCCTTACACTTCTTGGAAGCCCTAATCTTGATGAATCCCTATCCAATTCTGATAATGCAAATGCTAGATTACGTTCAGTTGCACCAGAAATTCTGATTTTTCTTTGCCATTTTCTTAATCTGTACCATTGAGCACGGTTTCTTGCAGGAATATCACGACCGTAAATATCTTTATTCCTCCAATCAATCATGGTACTTAAACCTTTATCGTGAATAGTGTATGTAATTGGAGCTCCGACCCTTGTACGCTTATCTCTTTGTTCATGGTCAAATGCTCTCCATTCAGGACCCATATCTACTAAATTTTCATCAATAACTAATCCGCAATTAGAACAAACAACTTCTGCTCTTTCATAATCACCAATTAATTCTGTAGAACCACAATCCGGACAAACTGCTTTTTTACCATCTTCTTCACCATTTCTAGCAGCCCTATCTGATCTTCTTCTACGTTTAGGGGGTTGATTTACTTCTTCTGACGTGGTTTCATCCTCCTCTTTTTATGTTTTTTAGATTTTGGTTTTGATACAAATAGTTTTTCACCATAATTTCTCTTTATTTCATCCTGATTAGCTGATTTAAAAAGACGAATAGAAACATATGGCTGTTTAGTAGGTCCAAAAACATAGCTAACCTTCCCAATCTTGTTTTTATTACTATCAAAAACAATCCCACCACTTGATGGTGTTTGGGAGGATCTTGCTATTAATTTACCAGAGTTTGCAATATGCAAACTATTTCCTAAAAATTTCATATAATCAAACTAAAATAAATCTGTATCGTTATATAATTAGAATAACCAAATATATAAAGATATCGATATACTTATATATAGAAATAATACTTATTTAAATAATTTTATATTTCATCTCAGACCAACAACTTGAGACAATGACTTGCCAGAGTTTAAGATATCCGCTATGTTTTTCTCTTTAATTTTTATTTCCAATGTCTTTTCCATAACTTGCGTAAAGTATTCCTTAGGGATAATTACAACACCGGTCTCATCACCATATAAAAAGTCACCAGGAGATATTTTCATAGATTCCAATACTAAATCAGAGTTTATTTCACCCAAACCTAAAGGTTTACCTGCATTAGGTCTAAAACCACATGCAAAAATAGGATAATCCATAGTTAACAATGCATCCAAATCACGTACACAACCATAAACAAGTGTTGCTTTAACACCATTATTTTTAGCACAGGTGGAAGCTAATTCACCCCATATTGCAGCATCCATATCACTGGTTCCTACAAGCAATACATCACCATCATTAGCCTCATCAATAGCCACAGTGATTGTTCCCCAATCATCACTATTTGTTTTAACAGTAGTAATTTTACCCCAAGTTTTTAGATTATTTATTGATTTAAGATTATAAAGAACACCTGATCTATGGGCTATTTCATTAAATGCATCTGAAATTTGACAAGTGGAAACATTTTCTAAAAAAGAACTTAAATTGATATATTGATTGTAATTATTTCCGCCATATGATAAATCATCAATTGAAATATCATTTAAAGATATATCTTCAAATTTTACTCTTTTTTCTAAATCTTTTTTATTATTTAATAAATCTTGAGGCTTAATTGACATCTAATCACCACATTGTTTTCAACTAAATATATGTAATGCCATAAATAAAAAAATTTCTATAAAAATAAAATAAATTTTTTCACAAAATTGAATCATCCACTTAATCACCAACCAATATATATTTTATCATTACTCAAAATTGTTTTAATCGTAAAAGAAGTAATTTAAAGAACAAAAAGAGATACAATTGAAAAAAAATAGGGATATAATTTATATTTCTATTAATTCATTTTCTTATATCCGACTACTGAGATGAAAATGGAATCATCAACCTGCTACTTTTTTATTTTTAATTAAAATTGTTTAAATCATAAATGAAAATTTGTCGTATCAGAAAATAAAATAATTATCCAACATCCCATAAACAATTTTTATATATTAGTTTTAACAATAATATTAATTGTAGTATTTGAACAATACTTATTTATTATATGCTTAAGAGTTCATTTATTCATTATTATTAATTTATTTAAATGTGAATACATCTGCATCCTATATTGGAGCGGATTTCACATATAGTTCAATATTTAACATTTGATTAACAAAAAAGGAGAAAATTTAATTATAAATAGGATTTAAAAAGAAAACTGATAAAAATAACAAAATTAATTAACTTAATAACAAGTTAAGACCTAATAATTAAATTTTCATTGAACTTTGGCTCTTTTTAGTGTATAATATATTTGAAAATTAAAACATGTTTATCGTATAATTTATTAATTGCCTAAAAATAATTAATTTTTAGAAAAATATAAATTAGCCCGATTAATAAGCTAGGAGGCTTAAAAATGGGAAAAGGCGAAGAATTAACTACAACAAAATATTTAATCCATGCACAAATTAATGCAAATGGAATTGTAGAAAAACCTGATGTTGTCGGAGCCGTCTTCGGACAAACTGAAGGATTATTAAGTAACGATTTAGATTTAAGAGAACTTCAAAGGACTGGTAGAATAGGCAGGATTCAAGTTAATATTCGTTCTAACAGTGGAAGAGCAAAAGGAGATATTGTAATTCCTTCAAGTTTAGATAGAGTAGAAACAGCCATTCTTGCAGCATCTTTAGAAACAATCAACCGTGTTGGACCTTGTGAAGCAGAAATACAAACATTAAAAGTTGAAGATGTTCGTGCTGTTAAAAGGGAACAAGTAGTAAACCGTGCAAAAGAAATTTATAAAAACATGGTTGAAAGCGTCGGTCCGGCAAGTATGAAAATGATTGAAGAAGTAAGGGAAGCTATGAGAATCCACGAAATCTCTGAATATGGAGACGACAGATTACCGGCAGGCCCAAGTATACATACTTCAGATGCAATCATTGTTGTTGAAGGACGTAGCGATGTTTTAAATTTACTTAAATACGGTATTAAAAATACAGTTGCTGTTGAAGGAGTAAGTGTTCCCCAATCCATTGGAGAATTAAGTAAAAAAAGAACTACTACAGCATTTGTAGATGGTGACCGTGGTGGAGAATTAATCTTAAAAGAACTTTTACAAATTGGAGATGTTGACTACATTACCCGTGCTCCACAAGGAAAAGAAGTGGAAGACTTAGAAAAAGATGAAGTGCTAATTGCACTAAGAGATAAAGTTCCTACTGCACAATTTTTAGCAAATCATAACATTCTTTCAGATTCTAACAACAATAAATCCAATAAAAAACAGCAAAAACATCATAACAAAAAATACAATAAAGAACCTGAAGTTGAAATTGAAGATGATGAAATCAGCTTAATGAAAGATATGTTAAAAGAATTTGAAGGCACCGGCTGTGGAGCAATCTTAGATGAAGCATTGAATATAACCAAAGAAGTTTCCATTGAAGATATTTATGAAGAAATAAAAAATATTGAAGGAAATGCTAATACAGTTATATTTGATGGAATCATTAGTCAAAGATTAGTTGATGTTGCTTCTCAAAAAGAAATTAAAAAATTAGTAGCTTTCAGATCAAATATTGTTAAAAAACCACAAAATTTAAAAATTATCACAATAGAATAGAGGATTAACCATCCTCAACCCATTATTTTTTTTAGTTAATGAAATACAAATCACCTGCCATCACAGGACAAAAATGGACACCTTATCAATCCCCCATTAACATCAAATAATTCCCATGAACTTATTATACTTTTAAATAGTACCTATTTCAAATAAACATTACATGATTTACAAATGTTTAATTTGTGGACATATTCATAATGAAGAATCCACAGGTGTTTTATTAAAAGATTTAAATGAATGTCCCGTCTGTAAACAGGATATTTCAAATTTTGTTGAAATTGAAAAAACAGAAAGCTTTGATAATCAAGAATTAGCATATAACAAAAAATTTGCTAAATCTGATAAAGATGAAAGAGCTATGGATTTGATTCATGAAATGGCAATTAGTGGTCAAAGTATTGTTTCTGCAATGGGAACTGATTTGAAAATGCCTAATTGGGAAGATATCTTAATTTTAGGATGTCAATTAAATCCACAACCTTTAGAAAAAGAAATTGATATTAATACCCAAACTGTAATAGGTAAAAATGCTTTAAAACCCTTAATAATTGAAAGTCCAATCTATATAACCCACATGTCTTTTGGAGCATTATCAAAAGAAGTAAAAATTGCTCTTGCAAAAGGAAGTGCTATGATAAAAACAGCACAGTGCAGCGGCGAAGGAGGAATATTAGTCGAAGAAAAGAAAAATGCATATAAATATATTTTTGAGTATGTGCCGAATAAATACAGTGTTAATGATGAAAATTTAAAAAGTTCTGATGCTATTGAAATTAAAATCGGTCAATCAACAAAACCTGGCCTTGGAGGTCAACTTGAAGGGGTTAAAGTAACTCCAGAAATTGCAAAAGTTAGAAATAAGACTGAAGGTATGGACATCCATTCACCTGCAACAATTCCTGAAGTAAACTCCAAAGAAGACTTAAAGGATTTAGTGTCAACGCTGCGTGAAAAATCTGAAGGTAGACCAATTGGTTTAAAACTTGCAGCAGGCCATATTGAAGAGGATCTGGAATATGCAATATATTCCGGAGCGGATTTTGTAACCATTGATGGAAGAGGGGGATCAACAGGTGCAAGCCCTAAAATAATTAAAGACTCAGCATCCATTCCAACAATATATGCTTTAGCAAGAGCCCGTAAATATTTGGATGAAAATAATTCTGATATGAGTTTAATCATTACTGGAGGATTAAGAATATCTTCAGATTTTGCAAAAGCTCTGGCTATGGGAGCTGATGCAATAGCAATTGGTACCGGAGCATTAATAGCTGCCGCATGCCAACAGTATAAGATTTGCCATACCGGCCAATGCCCCGTCGGTGTTGCAACACAGGATAATGAATTGCGTGAAAGGTTAAAAATAGATTTGGCTGCAAAAAGAGTTGAAAATTATCTTAAAGTATCAACTGAAGAGTTGAAAACTTTCGCAAGAATTACCGGCCATGATAATATTCATGACCTAAGTTTAAATGATATAAGAACAATAAACTCTGAAATATCTGATTATACTGACATTAAACATGTTTAAATTAGTAATTTGTAGAAATATCTGCATTTTTAATATATTTCAAAAAAATACTATTAATAACTTGAAGTTTTTAAAAAATTCATTCGAAAATGAGGTAAAACAATTCACAATAACATAACAACTATAATTAGAACATATTGGCAAACAATACACAACAAAAATGGCATTAATAATTTAATAAGAAATTGCTATAATTATAAATATTAATAAAAACATAAATTAATAAGGAAATAAAATAAGGAGGAAAACTAATGAATGTAAACATTGAAAATTATTATACTGCTAGAAAAAGCATTTATGAAAGATTTAATGAATCTAATACAATAACAAAAATAGTATTTTCATTTTTAATGGCATGTATAACTGGTTTAATGGCACAAATCGTTATTCCTCTTCCATGGACCCCTGTTCCAATTACTGCACAAACATTTGCAGTTTTATGTTCCGGTTTATTCCTTGGAAAAAGATACGGTTGTTTAAGCCAAATACTTTATGTTGTTTTAGGAATTGCATTCATCCCATGGTTCGGAGGAATGACTGGTGGATTAAATGTTGTACTTGGATCCACTGGAGGATATTTAATAGGATTTATAATTGCATCATACTTCATAGGTTATATTACTGAAAAATATGCAACTGCACGTAATTTTACCCGTATGTTCGCAGTTATCAGCATAGCTAACTTTGCATTAATTTACATTCCTGGTCTTATAGGATTAGCAGTATGGGCGTACTTAACCCAAGGTACTGTATTAGGTGTTGTAGATTTATTATTAATGGGTCTTGTTCCATTTATATTTGGAGACCTTATTAAGATTGCAGGTACGGCTGGATTATCCAAAGTTTTCTTACCAAAAGAATAAAAGGTTAATTTTTAACCTTTTTTACTATTTTTTTTGATTTTTATGGCAATAAAATTACGTGGCCATCATTTATTATGTCTTCAAGGCTTTCAAGGATATGGTTATAGTGAAGATTTTGTTTCAAATATGGCTCGCATCAATGATTTGAGAAAGTCTGAAGATTGTACAATCATATTAACAAACACTCCTGATGATATTTGTTCATCCTGCCCCAATTTAAAGAATGATTTATGTGAAAATGAAAAACAGAACAGAATTATTGTTAACATGGATGATGAAGTATTATCTCAACTTGAATATAAAAATAAATATAACTCCCCAGATTTATTCAATGAAGTGTTTTTAAAATTCAATACATTAAAAAGTGTTGAAAATATCTGTAATAATTGCAAATGGGAAGAAAAATGCTTATTTTACAAAAAATTAAAGTAAAACGATACATTTAAATACTACTTAAAATATATATTAAAATGTTGTTATATAGCAACATAGTCCCGTAGGGTAGTGGTAATCCTTCTAGGCTTTGGACCCGGAGACGGCGGTTCGACTCCGCTCGGGACTATTCAAATAACTTTTTTTATGAGATTTTTTATGGAAAATATATTTCTTATTGGAATTAATACAAGAAGTATGCTTAACAGTGCATTAAAATTAAATTATAATATATTTTCAACCAGCTATTTTTCTACCTCAGATACTCCCAAAATTAAAAATCAAAAAATCATTCTTGAAGAAAAAGAAAATGAAAGCTCCGGCATTTTTGAGGATAAATTTAACAGTAATGATATTTTAGACTTTTCAAAAGATTATATTGATGAAGCTGATTACATTATTCCCATTTCTGGAGTTTCACCAAGTGATTTTGCAAAAAAAGATCAAAAAAAGATTTTAGGAAGTAAAAATGTCTCCAATATTGAGGATAAATTTAAATTTTATAAAAAAATCAAAGATGAATTTAAAACACCTGAAACTTTTTTGATAAAAGATGTAGATGAAGCAGTTGAAATTAGTAAAAATAAACCTAATGTTAAATATATTATAAAACCTCTTAAAGGATCTGGTGGTTATAACATAAATCTTTTGAATAATGATGGCTCTCTTCAATTAAATGATGGTGAAAATTTTATCCTCCAAGAATATGTTCACGGAATAAATTTAAGTTCATCAATACTTGGAAGCAAGAATTCTAAAAAAACAATAATGAATTCACGATTATTGACTGAAAATGACTTTGAAAAAAATAACAGCTTCATTTATATTGGAAACATATTACCCCTCACGAATGAAAGCATAATGAGAAAAGTCAAAGACATTGATAAAATAAACAATGATATGATTGAAACAAGTCAAAAATTAGCTTATGAATTTGATTTAATTGGTTCAAACGGAATAGATTATATTTTAAATAAAAATGGATTATATGTAATAGAAATAAACCCAAGAATACAGGGAACTTTTGAATGCATAGAAAAATCCCTGCAAATTAATATGTTGGATGCCCATATAAAAAGCTGCCTGAACGAACCTGTTGAAATTCCAAAAGCAAAATATTATGCCTATAAAAAAATTATTTACGCACCATGTCGAAATAAATACTCAAAAATATATTTGGATAATATTTACGATTTACCTCACACCGGTACAATAACCGAAAAATCAGAACCGTTACTTACAATAATAGATAAAAATACAAATTTTAAAGAATTATATGAAAAAGTTGAAAATAGTTCTCGGATTGTAAGAAATAACTTAAAAAATGCCGACTAGATGCAATATGAAGAATAAAAATCCTATTGTTATTAAAAAAGTAGTTATAATCATAGCATAAGTCATCCATACAAAAAGTTTAGCTTTATTATCTGGATCCTTTAAAAATTGATCAATCGGATTTCTTTTCATTTTTTACACCATAAATTAAAAATTTCAAAAAAAAAGAATAATAAATTGAAAATGATGAGAATAAGATAAAAATCTTATTCTGCAGCCTCTTTTGCAGCTTGAGCTTTTTCATTTTTCTCAATAGTAGACCTAATCATTTTCAAACGAACAAAGTTTTCCCTTTCCATTTCTTGGAGTCTCATATCAATATACTTTTCAGTATTTTCGAATCTTGGAATCATAATATGTTCTAAAGCATTTACTCTACGTTTAGTTGATTCAATTTCCTCAGCTAATAAGAAAATAGTTTTTTCCACTTCACCAAGTTCAATTAAATATTTAAGAGATTCCTCGAATTTTTTTGCAGCTTCATCTAATTGAATTGTAGTGTCTGAAAAACCATAACCTCTATCAATAATGGATCTTTCTTCCATTTTAATATCTGTTACCGGTACATTCACACCCATTACACTTCTTGAAGAAATATTAACATCAATAGATTCTTTAACTGATAAAGACGCTTTTTTTACAGCTAAATCACCCATCGCAATTTGGGCTTCTATTAATGCATCATTAGCTTCCTTTAAACTTTTTTCTGCATTTTCACGAATACCTTTAACACGATCCAAGATATCAAAAAACTCTTTGATTAAAGCATCTCTTTTTTCTTTGAGTAAACCATGCCCTTTAACAGCAAGTTTAGTCCTGTTTTTAAGAGATAATAACTCCATCCTTGTTGGATTAATTCCATCAATAATATCTTGTGCCATTTAATCACCTGTTTTAAACAAATGAATTTAATCTTTTGGAAGGTATTGTTCGACAAATTCTTCTTTAACCCTTTTGAGTTCTGTTTTAGGTAAGATTTTGAGTAAATCCCAACCAAGATCTAAAGTTTCAAAGATAGTTCTGTCTTCATCTTTACTTTGAGTAATGAATCTATCTTCAAATGCTTGAGCAAACTCTAAGAATTTTTGATCTCTTTCTGTAAGTGCTTCTTCCCCTACAACTGCAACCAAGTCTCTTAACTCACGGCCTTCTGCATAAGCAGAATAAAGTTGGTCAGATACTCCACTGTGGTCATCACGAGTTTTGTCTCCACCGATACCACCACTCATCAAACGAGAGAGTGAAGGAAGTACATCCACAGGAGGATAAATACCTTTCCTGGAGATTTCTCTGCTTAATACAATTTGCCCTTCAGTAATATATCCAGTTAAATCTGGAATAGGGTGAGTAATATCGTCTTGAGGCATAACTAAGATAGGCATCTGAGTAATTGAACCTTCTTTACCATCAATACGTCCTGCTCTTTCATAAATACCTGCAAGGTCAGTGTACATGTAACCAGGATAACCTCTTCTTCCAGGTACTTCTTCCCTTGCTGCGGAAATTTCCCTTAAAGCTTCACAGTAGTTGGTCATATCTGTTAAGATAACCAATACTTGCATACCTAAGGTAAATGCATAATATTCAGCAGTGGTTAAAGCCATTTTTGGAGTTAAGATTCTTTCAATAGCAGGGTCATCTGCTAAGTTCATGAATACTGTTAATTTTTCTAAAGCTCCAGTACGTTCGAAATCTCTCATGAAGAAGTTTGCTTCCTCGTTGGTAATACCCATAGCTGCGAAAATTACTGCAAACTCATCGTCAGCACCTAATACTTTAGCTTGTCTTGCAATCTGTACAGCTAAATCGTTGTGAGGTAAACCAGATCCTGAGAAAATAGGAAGTTTTTGTCCCCTTACTAATGTGTTCATTCCGTCAATGGTAGAGATACCAGTTTGAATAAATTCTTCAGGGAACTCACGGGAAGCAGGGTTCATCGGAGCACCGTTAATATCCAATTCTTCATCAGGAATGATTTCAGGTCCGCCATCAATAGGTTTACCGATACCGTTAAAGATACGGCCCATCATATCTCTTGAAACACCAATTTTTGCAGTTTGACCTGTGAATCTAGTTTTAGTGTTTTTAGTGTTTAAATCATTAGTTCCTTCGAAAACTTGGATAACAGCAACGTCTTTAGTTACTTCAAGAACTTGACCACTTCTTTTTTCACCATCAGGTGTTTCAATATCTACAATTTCATTGTAACCAACGCCTTCTACTCCTTCAACAATCATCAAAGGACCTGAGACTTCAGATACAGTAGTATATTCTCTAGTTTTAATATTTGTATTCATTTTTAAGCCTCACTGCATTGTTTAGTAATTGCTGATTGAATTTCTTCAATTTTAGCATCAAAATCATCTTGTGGGATGTATTTCATTTTACCAATTTCTTCTTTTACAGGTAATGCTACAATATTTGCAATTGGAACTCCTCTGTTAACTGCTGCAAGAGATTCTTCGTAGAATTTGAGAATAGTTTTCAACATTTTATATTGTTTATCTGGTGCACAATATGTATCTACGTCATCAAATGCATTTTGTTGTAAGAAATCTTCTCTTAACATACGAGTAGTTTCTAATGTAGCTTGGTCAGTTTCAGGTAAAGCATCAGGACCTACTAATTGAACAATTTCTTGAAGTTCTGATTCTTTTTGTAAAAGACCCATAGCTTGGTCACGAGTAGCTCTCCAATCTTCTGATACGTTTTCAGCCCACCAACCTTCAATACTGTCTACATATAAAGAATAACTTTGTAACCAGTCAATTGAAGGGAAGTGACGTTTATCTGCAAGAGATGCATCTAAAGCCCAAAATACTTTACAAATACGTAAAGTGTTTTGTGTAACCGGTTCAGATAAGTCCCCACCAGGAGGGGATACTGCACCAACTACGGAAATAGAAGCAACTTTTGATTCTGTACCAATAGTTTCTACTCTTCCAGCTCTTTCATAGAATTGTGCTAATCTGGATGCTAAGTATGCTGGGTAACCTTCTTCCCCAGGCATTTCTTCTAACCTTCCGGAAATCTCCCTCATAGCTTCAGCCCATCTTGAAGTTGAATCTGCCATAAGTGCTACGTCGTAACCTTGGTCACGATAGTACTCTGCAATAGTAATACCGGTATATACACATGCTTCACGAGCTGCTACCGGCATGTTTGAAGTGTTTGCAATAAGAACAGTTCTGTCCATTAATGGGTTTCCAGTTTTAGGGTCGTCAAGGAATGGGAACTCGGTAAGTACTTCAGTCATTTCGTTTCCACGTTCTCCACATCCAATGTACACAACGATATCTGCATCTGCCCATTTAGCTAATTGTTGTTGGGTAACAGTTTTACCTGATCCGAAAGGACCTGGAATAGCTGCTGCTCCTCCTTTAGCTACTGAGAAGAAGGTATCTTGTGCTCTTTGACCAGTCACTAATGGTATATCCGGATCCAATTTTCTTACATAAGGACGGCTTCTTTTTACAGGCCATTTTTGGAGCATTTGTACAGCTTCTCCATTAATTTCTGCAATATCTTCCAATACAGTATATTCGCCTGCAGCAGCAATGCTAGTTACTTCACCTTCCATAGTTGGAGGGACTAATATTTTATGTAAAACAGCAGTGGTTTCTTGTACTTCACCAAGAACATCTCCGCCTTGTACTTTGTCCCCGACTTTAGCAACAGGTTTGAATTCCCATTTTTTCTCTTTGTTTACAGAGTCTACATCAATACCTCTTGCAATAAAGTCTCCAGATTCATCCCTAATAATTCTTAAAGGTCTTTGAATACCATCGAAAATAGAACTCATTACACCAGGACCGAGTTCTACAGACAAAGGACCTCCTGTACATTCTACTACTTCACCCGGTTGAATACCGGCTGTTTCTTCATATACTTGGATAGTTGCGGTGTCACCTTCTAACTCGATGATTTCTCCAATAAGCTTTTGTTCACCTACCCTAACCATCTCAAGCATCTGGGCTCCTCTCATACCATCTGCGACAATAACAGGCCCAGCAATTTTAATAATTTTTCCTTCAATAATCATTTAACCATCTCTACCCCAATAACTCTTTTAATAAGATCGTTCATTTGATCAGATGACCCTTCGGAGGACCCATCTTTATCAGGTATTTCAATTATCATTGGTAATACACTAGAACCAATTTTCCTAGTAACATATTCTCTAATTTCATTAGCTAATACTTGAGTTATAATAATAATAGAAACTTCCTCATCTAAAAATTTATCAAAAGCAGCAATAGCTTCTTCAGCAGTGTTAACAACTTCTGCTTTTTTTACTCCACCAAGTCTAAATCCAGATACAGTATCCATATCTCCTATAATAGCGACTGAACTCATATTAACATCTCCATTATTTTAGAATTAGGGAAATCAGCTTCTCTTTTTGCTCTTGCAATAATTTTTAAATTCTTAATTTCAGCTTCTTTTTGACTTAAATAACCAATAATTGGACCAACACCTAATGGTTTTTTAGAAGATAATGATTTTGCATGTTCTGCGACATACAAATCTAATGCCCTTTCAAACACAGCAACGGAACCAGTTTCGTTATACTGTGGAACAGCATCAGTTAAAGCTTCTGAATATTTTGTTCCTTCTAATCCAGATACTACATTAGTAACATCAGGAGAATCCATTAAGTCTTTAAGTTTCCATTCACGTAATTGATAACCATCAGTCAAGATATAGTTTGAAATATCATCATATGTTAAACCATCTTCTTTAGCTCTTAAAATTAATTTAAGGTTATCAACGTCTACTTGAGTTCCCACATAAGAGTATACTATTTGTCTATTTTCTTCAGCAGGAACATCTGAAGATTTTAGTAATTTGCCCAAGTAATATTTATCTAAAGCAGATTCTAATGGAAGAGTCATTTTTTTCTCTTCATATTCAGGAAGAGCATCTTCTAATGCGGTAGCATATTCAGTACCGTCTAAAGCAGTGACTATATCTGTAACATTGTCAGTGTCAACTAAGGAACTTAAAATATCATATAATGAACCGCTAGGAATCAATAATTCTTTTGTTTCATCACTTGAAAGACCTACTTCTTTAGCAGTTATAAGACTTTTAATATTGTTAATATCAGTTTTTTTAGACATTACAACAAATGGGTCTTTAACTTCCCCAGGAGCAATTCTTGCGACAAAATCATAAGTTTCAGCACGTTGAACATCTAATGCTTTATCAAGAGGGTATTCATCCAATACTTCAGCGTATTCTGGAACACCTTTAAGATAATTTTCCACTTCTTCTAAATTGTTTGATTCAACAATCTCAGAAATTTGTTTTTCATCGAAGAGTCTTCCTTTTCTAGCTCTTACTCTTGAACTAGGATTGAGATAAGGATAAATATCCAATATTGGTCTAGATGTAATTATTACAACTATAGCACCTACAACAACAACTACAAATATACAAAAAACAATGAATGTTTCTTGTGTAAATCCGAAAGATGTTATCAATGATGCAAGTTCATCTGCCATAATTTCTCACCCCTAATTATTTAAATAATACATCTGCAACTTCACTACGTAAAACACTTTTAAACCTATCTAATCTAGATTCAATAGTATTATTTACTTCAATGTCTCCATTTTTAGTTTTAACAATAGCTCCACCAATAGTATCTATAGGTTCTCCTAATTGGAATTTAACATCGTCAATTTGGAAAGTAGAAGATGAATCAAGTTGACTTTTAAATTTATTTGTATCAGCTTCATTTAATTGAATAATTAAATCTTTACCGCCAATTTCATCAACAGCTTCTTTAATTATTTTAGTTAATGAATCATCATATTCTTCACTACCGGAAGAAGCAATATCTTTTAAATCATCAGTAGCTTTATCAAAAGCTGCTTCTATAACTTCTTCTTTAGCGCCTAATTCTGCTCTACGAGCATTCATCTTAGCTTCAGAGATAATTTGCTGATATCTCATATCAGATTGTTTTTTACCATTTTCTAAAATTTTATTTTTCTCTGATTCTGCAGTTTTCTCAGCATCTGCATTAATTGTTGCAATTTCTGCATTAGCTTCTTGCATGATTATATCAGCTTTCCCTTGGGCTTCAGACATAATGCTTGAAACAATTTTATCTGTGCCTGAGCTCATATAAATTGCCTCCTTAACCTAAGATTCCACCGAATATAATACCACGTGCGAACATGTCGTTGTCTTCTACGATTGCACCAACGGATGAGGATGCAGCAATACCTTGTCCCATACCGGAACCTAATCCAGCGAAACCAATAGATGCACCTACACCAATAGCTACAAGACCAGCTTCTACTGATAAGCCTTTTCCTCCACCTAATAATCCGGAGAATACAAGTAATAAGATTGCAATCAAGAAACCGTAAATAGCCTGAGTCTCTGGTAATGCAGAGAAAATAATACCTCTAGCAAACATATCGTTATCTTCTGCAACTGCACCTACAGATCCAGCTGCTGCCATACCTTGCCCTAAACCAGAACCTAATCCGGCAAAACCAATTGCTACTCCAGCACCAATAGCTGCTAAAGCAGTACCTAAAGCAATATCTGCCATTTTTTATCACCTTTGAATAATATATTTTTATTTTTGTTTATTTTTAATTTAAATGAAAAATTTTAATTTTATTTTTTAGTAAATGTTCTACTTGCTTTAAAAGCTTCGAATTTGTCTTTTCCACCCATAAAGAATTGGGAAAAGAATTCAACATAATTTAAACGCAAAGCGTTAATAAATGCACCCAATACTTGGAAAGCGAAGTTTGCAATATGACCAAATATGAATATAAGGATTGCAAGAACTATTCCAGCATATGGAACCATATTGTTTAACATTTGAGCTAAGATGTTAACTGTCATAGCAATACCCCCTGTAGCTAAACATAAAGCTAAAAGACGGGCATAAGACAATATGTCTCCCATAAATCCGAAAATGTCCATTACTCCATATGCACCACCGGAATAAACAAGCATTCCAATACATGCAATGACTAAAACGCCACCTATTGCGTATCCGATCATACCAATTGCAGGCATGAGATAACCTGCAGCGAGGAAAATAACACCTGCTTCTAAAACAAACCAACATAATTGAGATCCGATAGCTTCTTTTTTATTACCGTATCTGAAATTATCAATAGCTCCAATAATGAAACCAATATTGGTATAAATAACACCAATAGCTATTGCAATTATTAAAATAGTATCTGGATGTTTAAATGCTTCAACAGGAGCAAATACAGTAGGTAATCTGAATCCCGCAAGTCTTTCTGGGAAATCTCCTATGAAACCATTAGTTAAAAGACCTAATATAACAGCCCACAAACCAGACCAGATTAAAATCCAACCAAAGGCATTCATTGTTTTATTGAGTTTACCCATACCTCTTAATAAAACAACACCAATAGCGGATACAACCAATCCATAAACTGCATCAGTCAAACAGAACCCAAAGAAAATTGGGAACATAATTGCAACAAAAATAGTTGGATCTATTTCATTGTAACGTACTGGAGAGTACATATCAACAAGGTATTCGAAAGGTTTTGCATACCATCCGTTTTGTTGTAAAACAGGTACATCTTCATCATCTGTTCCTTCGACTTCAATTAATTCAAAGGCACAGTGACCTTCAGAACTTTTTTCTACTAATTGTTCAACTTTTTCAGTATCTTTTACTGGTACCCATGCTTCAAGCATGTAAGAATCTTTAGTTTTAACAAAAGCAGAAAGAATATCGTTCTTTTCTTTTTCATTTTCTAATTGCTCTTTGAGTGCCAATATTTCATCATCCCACTGTTCAGCGACAACTCTTAATTCTGATTTAACAGCTGCACGTTCTGATTCAATAGTGGATAATCTTGCATCAGCATTTGAAATAATCTGTTGAGGATTTCCTTCAACATTTCCTATTTCAATTTTCTCAAATTCGAATTTACGAAGTGTTGAATAAACCTCATCGCTAAATTCTTTTAAAGTCACCACAACGATTATAACATAATTTTTATCATCGCTCGGGACTGTAAACATATCTAATTCATCTGTCAAGTTACTTAATTTAGTTTTGATTTCTGAAGCAGATTCAACATTAATCCTTCCAACAGTTGTAGAAGTGTATTTAGAATCTTTTAAAAGAGCTAAATCCATGTCAAAATTAGATAATAGATTAGCTAAACTCTTATTAGACTTTAATTCACTTGTTTCAGAGTCTAGAGCGGCTAGTTTTCCCTCAATAACATGCGTCTTACTACCCACTTCAGATAAAGTTTCTTCAGCCTTTGCAATAAAGGCTTCAGTATCTAAATCTTCAACCTTTTTTTGAACGGGCATGTCTGGACTAATGAAAGACATTAAAGTATCTTTAATCCCATGGCCTTCTGATAAAGAATTTCCCAAAAGTTCAGATATACCGTTTGTTTTCATTAAAAGTGAAGATAATTTACCTGAGTATTTAGTAGCTTTTGCGGGAGTTACTAATTCCGCTAATTCAGGATCTTGCTGAATACTATCAGAAATATCACTGATTTGTACTAGTCCCTGTGCATGGAGAGCATCCACAGTAGGAGCTATATACTTATCAAGTGTAACTATTCTAATTTTTCGCATTCTAGCTGTCTTGAACATATAATCTCACACTACAAAATATTTTTGACAATTATTGAAGCAGCTTCATCTACATTTGCCATAGCCTTTTCTTTTAATGCATTTACATCATTTTCAGAGCTAGCAGCAATAGTTTTAGCTTCTTCTTTAGCTTTATCTTCTGCATCAAAAACAGTATTTTTAGCTTCTTCTTCAGCTGATTTTTTAGCCTCTGAAATAACTTCTTCGGCTTTAACTCTGGATTCATTGACTAAATCTTTTGATTGAGATTCAGAATCAATGATGAGTTGTTCAGCATCTGATTCGGCTTTTTTTATCATTGCGATTGCGTCTGATATCTCTGCCATAATAAATCACCATGGTATATTTAATCTTTATTGTGCTTAATATATATCTTTTACTATATTTTTATGAAAAATAAAACAAATCATGACTTAAAATAAAAAAAAATAACAAAAGAATAATGTTTTTATAAATATCCATATTTAAAAAAAGAATTAAAAAAAATAAAGAAAAAAAAGATTATCTGTAGAAAAATTTAAGCATGCCCTGAGGTAATTTCATCAAATAAGCTAAAATTGCTATTGCAATAATTAAAAGACCGATTATAGCAAATCCAATATTATATGGAAATGCCAGGATTGAATATCCCACAACACCAATAACAATACCTTCAAAGAAAAAGACTGCTTTAGTCCATTCGGGCTTAAAAGATATTATAAGATATGCAACACCTAAAAGAATGAGAATAATTGATGTAGCTATAGAATCATTAGTTAATACATCCCCCCTAATAATTGGAAGGATTCCTACAATAATTAATACTGCAGCCAATACCATACCGAGCATTTTAATTGTTTTAATACGAGACATACATCAATATTTAATTAACTTAATATAAATACTATTAAACATGAATAGATGTGTTTGGATAATTCTTAACAAAAATTTTGAAATGATGCTCGATGGAGAAATCTCTGAAAACAATCTGCAAGATAAGAAATTTTCTCCTGGAGGAGACATATGGACAGAAGAGCTTCCATTATTAAAAATAGCTGATGAAAGAATTCAAAAAGAATACGATGAATTTAGAAACGACATTCTTACATTATTTTTGGAACCTCAGGTTAATGAAGTATTTATCAATGCCAAAATTGGTGAAGAATCAGAATATGACAACAGCTCTATTTCAACACCATTAATAATAAGAAAAATAGAAGAGTATGATGTTGAAGAAATTTTATAATCCAATTGAACTTTTTTCATAATCTTCAACAATTATTCTAGACTTAATCTTAATTTAAGTCGTTTAATTTTTCATTTGAATGATTTTCTACCATTATACCTTCTTAAAATAGGCTGTTTTTGGCAGTACAATATCTGATGGCAATTATATTTAAAATAGTTTATTTGATTTTTCAAGCACTTCATCCATTGTATTGAACTCCAAATCCTCACCTTCATTACTTTTTATTTCACTAGTGATTAAAACATGTGGTGAAGCCCATAAATAGCTATATGAAAAATATACAACATTTACGATTAATGCCCAATAAATAAAGAACAGACCAATCAGTAAAAATAAAATATGAACATAATAATTTCCATATCTTTTCTTTTTCATTAAAATGAAATGTTCTTCTTCCTGTATTTTTTTAAATTTATGTTCAGATAATTCCTCTGAAATATTATTAATTTCATCAGAATTATCTGCCTTCAATATAAATAGTTCCATGTTAATCTATAGATAAACTGTAAATTCATCGATTTCTTTTCTTGGAGTGTCTCTAGGTTCGGCATTACCATAACCTAACGGAGTGAATAATACCGGTTCTTCTGAATCTTTTAGCTTTAAGAATTCTCTTGCTTTGTCTGGTTTGAATGCTGCAATATAACAAGTTCCCAGACCTACGCTTGTTGCGGCAAGAATAATATGATCCATTACAATGGTTGCATCAATGTCTGAAATGCACTTGTTATCATATTTTCTAACCCATGCTTCATCAGTTTCTGCAACAACACATAATACATATGGTGCTTGAGTAAACCATTTAGCAGAATAAATTTCAGACAATGCATCTTTATTTTTCTTTGTATCGATTACATAAACTTTAAAAGGCTGATAGTTAACTCCTGTTGGAGCAATTGTAGCTGCTTTTAAAACGTAATCCAATTTTTCTTTTTCAACTTCCTTATCCAAATATCCTCTAACACTATACCTTTTATTTATTACTTCATCAAATTCCATTTAACGACCTCCATATACAACATCATCTAAATCACAAAAACGTCTGAATTCATCTTCATCCATTTTTTCTTCGTGAATATGAGCAATAATTCCTGGAACACGACCTATTATAAAAATACCTAACCCCAAATCTGGAGTAAAACCCAAATCAGATAAAATAGCTGCATTAGCACCATCAACATTTAATTTGATTCCTTTATTTTGATACACCAAATCTTCAATAGCTATGGCCAATTTAACATGTGGACCAACAAAACCTTCTTTAATGGTCATTTTAATCAATTGTTCTGCTCTCGGGTCATTAGTATGGTATCTATGCCCAAAACCAGGGATTTTATCCTCTTTGGAAAAATAATCATTATAAATGTCAATAGCCAAACTGGCAATTTGCTTATTGTCCAAATCATCATCTTCTGTCAATATCAAGGAATTGATTTTAGATTGATACAATTCCATTGTTTTTTCAATCGCTCCTGCATGCTTATGGCCAAAAGAAAGTAATGCTCCGGCAACTGCTGAATTTAAAGGTGAACCTGATGAGGCAATAATTCTTGCAGTTTGAGTGCTTGGAGGAGTTACTCCATGATCACAAAATGAAACCAGAACATGATTAAACATTTTACTTTCTTTAATAGAAGGTAATCTTCCTTTTAAAATTAGATAAATCATATCCCCATATCTGATTTTTTCAATTAAATCCTGTTGATTAAATCCTCTTGTAGTTAATTTATTTGGTTCTACATTAGAAATAGTTGTTCTTAAAGAGTGTTCATTTACATGAAAATTATTTTCTTGCATGATTAAAATATAATTTAATCCATTAATAAATGTTATAGTATTTTTTCAAGTAAATATTATAATCTCAAGGTTGCTTTTCTTGGTTCAACAAAACAAGATGGCCTTACACTAACAATACGGACTCCACTTGCTCTTTGATTTCCAATTTTTATAAAAGTACCTAAAACAGTAGTGTTGCCGCCGAAGCCCAAAGGTCCGATATTAGTCTGGTTTAATTTTTCACTGACAAACTTTTCCTCATCACTCATATTATTCAAATTACCATAAATCATAGATTTTAACATTAATGATGATGCTTCGTAGTGAGTTCTTCCAATACCTATTGACGGGATTGAAGGAGTGCATCCCAATAGTTTTAAAGAGTCTTCAAGCCAATTAATGGCCTGGCCAATAACAACATCAAAGGAACGTTTATGATAAACCCTATAAGTTTTCGCCCGTATTTCAGGACCTCCGCCCTGAAGCAAAAAATGAACATTCAACTTGTCTGGAGCCTCTACATTATCAATTAAAAATGAAGCGGGTTTCATTAATCCGGGATCATCATATAAACCCTGTGACTGTTCAACCTTTTCAATACCACTACCTTTTACGGCCATAGGTCTTGCCGGAAGTTTATTTAACCCCTGATAAATCCCTTCATTAATTTGTTCCATAAAATCCGAAGTGATTTCACGTTGAGAGCCCATCTCAATGACTACATGAGGAATTCCTGTATCATCACATAATGGAAATTTTGTTTTTTCAGCCACTTCATAGTTTTTTAAAATTTGTGTTAATGCCCAAGAAGCATTTTCATTAGTTTCATTTTTAATGGCTAATTTTAAAGCATTTCTTTTATCATCAGATAAAGTGGTGCTTGCCTTAATTATTGAGTCAGATACCTTATCAATAATATCCATTTTAATCACTCAGGAACAGCCAAATCACCAGATTTAGATGACATTACATAATCTGAAGCATACTTATCAATCATTCTATTAACCAGTTTGACTTGCTTTACTCTTGCAATAGCTTCTTTTTGAGTTGTATCCCAGTTATGGTTAGCTGCAACAGAACCTCCTGTTTTTAAATAAACTGGAGATGCAACCCTGATGAATTCTGGAACTTCATAATGCCTAATAAAACCTCCAGTTGATTTCGGATTTTCCGTATGTAAATCTATTGGAATATCAATAGCATTTCTAATGGATGCAATCATTGGTATTTGCAAGTCTCGAACGGGGTTGAGTGAATCAAGGCCTATTGATTCTAAAAGTTTAGCGGAAGCCGGGTTTCCATGACCAGCATGTGCTGACATTTTGAAATGAAGGTTTTTTGGAAGTTCGCCCATTATCCTCATTTGATTTAAAGCATATAATAACCCTTCATCATACAATAAAATCCCCCGAACGCCAAAGCTTACAGCTCTTTTAACATCCTCAATTGCATAACCCAAATTATCATAACCTCTTAAACGATAGCCAATCCTACTTCCTTCTTTTGAATGGACAGTGGCTGATGTGTCATAAGTTGCTCTCGGTCCAACAGATAAAAATAGTTCACATCCATAATTTTTAGCCAAATCAACCATTTGAATAATATCTTCATCACTTAAAAGCATTATTCCTTTAGTTTGAGTAACCCTATGGATTGTTAAATCTTGATTTTGAGCTTCATCCAAAAGAGCTTCCATTGTTTTTGGAGATTGTATTCCGGGAACCTCAAATCTAAATTGTCCGCCATCGTTGAATGTTTTATTAGATTCAAAACCGGAGTCAACTTCATTAATACCTATTTTTTTTAAAAAATCTTTAGTTTTATTCATTTAAAGCCCCAACAACATCAGTCATTGAATAATTATCTAATTCATCAATAATAACAAGATTATTAATATTATATTCAGGATTTAAATCTTTAAATTTGTCAATTAATTCACTTAAGTCATACGGGTTTTCAAAATCGCCTTTTGGAATAAATGTAATATTCTGAAATACACCATTTCTAAACTCATCGTCTAATTTAATTATTACATTTGAAGGCCTTTTACTTGGATATAAATCATTTAATTTTTCATCTTTTAAAATTATCATTTTACTGACAAGGTTTTTAATATTATTTACCTTATCCACAGTAGAATAATTTTCAAACAATCCATATTCAATCAATTTATTCAATGTATCAATATCCACTTCTCCCATGACTAAAGTTATAGCTACTGCATATGGAAGACTCTGTTTTAATTCTTCCAAATTCTTTGGCTGGAAATTGTCATGTTCTGCTGCAACATCATATGTTTTAACAGCCACATTTTCAATATGAGTATATTCATCGCCGATACTAATTTTAAGCTTTAATGCAGTATCTATGGAAGAATGAAGGTGTCTACAAAAAGGATATTTTTTGAAATAAATATCCCTAACTTTAACAGTACCAACATCCTCTAAAATAGAATCAAAAGAATAATCATCATTATTAAATTCTTCATTATAAACCATCGTTTTTAAAAATCCTTCAGAACCTTCAATTATAGTTTCAGCTCCAGTGAATCCATTTCTAGCAAGAAAAGCAGATAATATTCCATTATAATTAGCTTTTCCAACATGAAGAACTTTGCCCATACTTCCAGCATGATCGGATTCCAGCAAACCTGCAGCCTGAGTTCCACACAATCCCAATGCATTTGAAATTTGAGTTTCGTCAAGTTTAAGCAATTTAGAAGCAACAGCACCTGAAACAAAAGTTCCGATTGTTCCGGTTGTGTGAAAACCATTATCTCTATGGCGAGGATTAACTAGCTTTCCAAGCAAAATTCCAACTTCATAACCAACGATAACGGCTTCAAAAAATTCTTTACCATCCAATCCATAGGCTTCAGATATTGCTAAAGCTGTTGGAAAAATAACTGCCCCCAAATGAGCTTGTGCTTGTCTGTGACCATCATCCAATTCCAAAACATGTGCAGAAATACCATTCAAAAAAGCTGCATTCAACAGACCTGTTTTTTTACCTGATTTTCCAATAATTGATGCCTGTAAATTTAAATTATCATTTTTGTTAAATATTTCATTAATAGTATTGAAAGCTATTGCTGGAGAGTCTTCGTTAGCTCCTCTATACGTTACACCAAAAAAATCAAGAAAAGCTGCTTTAACAGTATTGATTGATTCAACAGTAGCCTGTTCATAACGATAGTTTGAAATAAATTTTGAAATATCTTGCAAAAACATAATAATCTTAAACATTATTTATGTAAGAATAATCTTAAATAGTTTATCTAAAAAAATAGAAAGTAATTTTAAACAGCGGGAACGCCGGTTAATACAAGAACTATGTGGGCTACAATTGCTGCCCCATAATATGTTGATGCAATAACCAGAATAGTTATGACAATAGCCCTCCAACCCAAAGCCTTGAATTTATTCCAACTTTTACCCATTCCAATACCAACATAAGCCAAAAATACAGTAACAATAGATAAAAGTTCGATTTGAGAAACATAATGAAGGACAAAATTAGACGTAGGCATTCCTGGAAAAGCCAAAATGATACCGATTAAACTGATATAAATAATTGAAGAAACATTAAAAGGAAGTTCCCTTTCCATCCAAACTCCTGCAAGAGTAATTAATGACAAAATTCCCATACCAACCAATGAATCAGTCATCGGATGTTTATATCCCAAATAATTTCCGATAACGGTAATAACAGAAAAGATAATCAACAATCTAATCCAATTCATAATACCATGAACAGAAACATTCTCAGTCCCATCAATAAAATCAGGCATCTCCATCTTCCTCCTTCTCTTTTATAATAGATTTTTTTCCAATTTTCGGCTCTAAAAAATTATAAACTTTTTCAGTTAATGGAAGAGCAATAAATATCACAATATAAATACCAACACAGAATGAAAGTAAATTACTGAATCCTGCAAATGCCTCAATATTCGTTTCCATTGTAGGGAATGCTGCAAGGGTTGGTCCAATGGCTGCTGCATTCATACTAGCGCTACCTACACCACTAGCCATAGCATATGCATAAGGATGCAGAGGTATAAAAGATAATGAAAATGATACTAAAAAGCTGATAAATATCGTACCTATTACAGAACCTATAACATATATGGCAAATACACCCCTTGATTCCGGAGAATTAAATCCATACTTATCAACAACAACTGCAACATTAGGTTCACGACCAATTGAATTAGTCATACCCACAGCTTCTTCTTTAAATCCTAAAAGTAAAGCTAAAGGAAGTACTAAAATTGTGGCCAAATGTCCAAATTCCTGCAATATTAATGCAGGACCCATCTCAAAAATCAAATGAATAGATTGACCACTAGAAATAGCTAATTTAGCAATTAATACACCTATAAAAAGCATCATAGCCCCTTCAGCGATTTTTGCTTGTCTTTTTTTAATCCATGTAATTGGCTTTGCCAGATAAAAAACGATCCCGAAAATAATCGTGAAAATTAAAGGCATGATTGTAATAACAACATCTTTTGTGATGGGAATGTTAATAGTTCCAATTAATTCTGCTATAACTACTAAAATAAATACAGAACCATGCAATCTATAATCTCTCCAAGGATTCTTCTTTAAAATCCTTTTATCTGTTTTTCTACGATAAATATGTTTAACTTTACGTTTTTTATCTTTTTTTGGAATAAACAATCGCCTCTGCATTAATGCCAATATAATATCAACATATATTACTATCTCTAAACAGCCTTATAAAATAATAAGTTTTTACCCCAAAAAATAGGCAAAATGAGAATAAAAAAGTAAAGGTTAATTCTCAAAATGAGAATAAAATTTTAAACAGCGGGAACGCCTGTTAATACAAGAACTATGTGGGCTACAATTGCCGCCCCATAATATGTTGATGCAATAACCAGAATGGTTATGACAATAGCCCTCCAACCCAAAGCTTTGAATTTTTTCCAACTTTTACCCATTCCAATACCAACATAAGCCAAAAATACAGTAACAATAGATAAAAGTTCGATTTTAGAAACATAATAAAGGACAAAATTAGACGTCGGCATTCCGGGAAAAGCCAAAATGATACCGATTAAACTGATATAAATAATTGAAGAAACGTTAAAAGGAAGTTCCCTTTCCATCCAAACTCCGGCAAGAGTAATTAATGACAATATTCCCATACCAACCAATGAATCCGTAATTGGATGTTTATATCCCAAATAATTTCCGATAACAGTAATAACAGAAAAGATAATCAACAATCTAATCCAATTCATAATACCATGAACAGAAACATTCTCAGTTCCATCAATAAAATCAGGCATCTTCATTTTCCTCCTTCTTTTTTATAATAGATTTTCTTCCAATTTTCGGCTCTAAAAAAGCATATAACTTTTCAGTGAGAGGAACAGCTATAAATATTACAATATAAATACCAATAGAAAATGAAAGTAAATTACTAAAACCAGCAAATGCTTCTATACTAGTTTCTAGTGCAGGAAATTCGGCAAGAGTAGGGCCTAAAGAAGCGGCATTCATACTGGCACTGCCTACACCGCTAGCCATAGCAAATGCAAATGGATGTAAAGGCAGTGTGGAAACAGAAATACTGGCCAAAAAACTAATAAATATAGTACCAATAATAGTTCCAACAATAAATAATGCAAAAATACCTCTGGATTCTGGAGAGTTAAATCCATATTTATCAACAATGACGGCAACTTCCGGTTCACGGCCTATAGAACTAGTCATACCAATAGACTCCCGTTTAAATCCTAAGAGTAAAGCAACAGGAAGTGCTATCAAAATTGTGGCTAAATGTCCTAATTCCTGTAACAGCAATGCCGGACCCATCTCAAAAATCAGATGAATAGATTGTCCACTAGAAACAGCCAACTTAGCAATTAAAATGCCAATAAAAAGCATCATAGCTCCTTCAGCAATTTTTGATTGTTTTTTACCAACCCATGTAATACGTTTATCCAAATAGAATATTAAACCTAAAACCATCGTATAAAGCAAAGGCATTATGGAAATTTCTATACTGTTAGTTAAATGGATTTCAATAGGGCCTATAATTTCTGCAACAATTACTAAAATTAGAATGGAACCATGCAATCTATAATCTCTCCAAGGATTTTTCTTTAAAATCCTTTTATCTGTTTTTTTACGATAAGTATGTTTAACATTCTTACGTTGTCCATCTTTACCCAATAAGAAATACCTCCAAGTTCCCCCACAGTTAATAATTAATATAATACTACTATTTAAATAGATATTATTTGAATATAAAAATTTCATCAAATATGAATAAAAAAACAAAAATTTCAAAAAAAAGTTCCTAAAAAGTGAATAAATAACCATTAAAAAGAAATAATTTGAAATAAAAAAATAGGATAATAAATCAGTTATTTATAAAATTACATTCTACAAAGTGGTTTTGATAAGTGTCTCCTAGCACTAACAGGCGTTTCATAAAATTGACCATTATTTAAAGCACGTGAAATTTTAGTAGACACTTTTTGTGAAGATTTTATTCTTTTTCCACATTTCTTACATTTGAATCCTTTATTTTTTCCAGCAGAAGTCATTCTTTTTCCACATTCACACAAGGGATTCTTATACTCAACATCATTTAACTCAATAACTTGAAATTTCTCTATATTAAATGTATGTTGCTCACCAATTCCACCATACACTTTTATTACATCCCCCGGCCTCAAATGTGAAACAATATTTCTAAAATTTTTTGTTGGTTCATAAGCCCCGCATTCGATTTCTCCAGTTTCATCAAAGACTTTGAAAAACATATGCCCCCCATCAATAACATGAGGAGTATCTTTTACGGTAACTGTAATTTCATAACATCCAAACTGCCTCATTTGAGATACATTATCGGCTTTTTGGATATGCATATCAGTATGTTGATTTGTTAAAAAAATACAATAATCTTCAACCGGTTCAGATACTTTAACAATTTTTTGAGCCCTATTTAAACTTGAAACATCATTTGATCTGATTCCATATAATATAGGACATGGAGTTTTAGGTTCAATTGCAATATATCTTTCAGAATAATCCACATTTTCAAAAGTATCTGGAAAAGTTTCCTTATCCATTTTTATTACAGAATTATAATCAATTTGACGTTTGGTTCCATAATTTTCAGGAATTCTATAAGCCAACAATTCATAAGTATAATCATCCAAAGGCAAACTTATGGCCGCAATAGAACCGATGATTCCTCTTCCTTTTTTAAACTTATATATTTCACAGCCAACAGATTTCCCAAATTCTTCAGCTTCTTCAATCGTTATAAAAGAATAAATTGCTCTAAAAGCATAATCCTGCATTTCTTTTGTGATTTCCCCTTCATAAAAAATTACGCCAGGATTGGTATTATCGCAGTCAAACATGGATAATTTAGAAACCTCATCCAAAACTATTTTTTTAGCTATTTCTGCATTATCATCATTAATAATTTTAAAGGATACACCACCATTACCCCTTGTTTTAAAACGAGCAAAAGGATTTAATCTTATTAAACGAGGATAATCTACAATATTGATATCCTGCTCCTTTAATTTTCGAATAATATGCGCTGCCAAATAAGTTGTGCACATTCCTTCAGGAGAATCTGTATCATCAATTCCAATATATAAATAACTAATAAAAATCACCTTTACATAAATTAATTATACTTAAAAGTAATATATAATTTTTAAAGACAAAAATGGTTGTATTAATAATGTTAAATAGAAGCAAAATGTTACAGGAAATAGAACGCTTATTAATCTCAGAGGGTTATAAAACATCAGATATTTATGATCAAGGTTCCTTTGATATTGTTGCTCGTAAAAACTTATTAATTTTACTTTTAAAAACATTTATTAATATTGATAGTGTAAATGAAAAAAATGCTCATGAAATGAAACAATTAGCCAACATATTTTTAGCATCTCCAATAATAATTGGAGCCAAATCAAGAAATGGCATTTTAGAAGAAGGCGTAATCTATGAAAGATATGACATACCAACCATAGGCCTTGAAACCTTGAAAAATATGATAATTTATAAAGAATATCCTGAAATATTAGCCGACCGTGGAGGATATTTTGTTAAAATCGACGGCAATGTAATCAAACAATACCGAGAGGAATATTCACTTTCACTGAAAGATTTGGCTGACCTTGCTCACGTTTCAAGAGCTACAATGTATAAATACGAAAATGAAATAGTGCGTGCAAATACCGAAACAGCAATGATATTGGAAGAAATACTGAATACAAAAGTTACATTAGACATTGACATATTGAAATACAACCAAGAAGACCAAATCCAATACCAGACAATAGGTGAAGGAACTGAAGATTTATCAAAACTTGGATATGGAGTAGTTTCTACCAGTAAAAGCCCATTTGATGCAGTTGCAAAAGATAAAAGCTCATCATTAATAGCCAATGTTGAAAAAAATAGGAGCCAAAAAACTTTAAAAAGAATGGCTGTTCCACTAAAAGATTTATCAATGATAACTTCATCAGAGCCTGTTTTTATTATTAATAATGAAAAAATTAAAGAATCCATCGGAACAATTCCCGTAATAAAATCCTGGGAATTGAAAGAATTTGAACGTTCACAAGAATTATTAAAACTCATTAGAGAAAGAAAAGAAAACCAGTGATAATATGGAAGATTTAAGAATTCCGGATATGAAAAATTATCCAATTAAATGGATCTGTAATTTCAGAGGTCAAAAAGCAATAGGAATATGTGGATATTCACAAAAAATAGCAATGTTTGCATCAGATGAGAGAGTATCTAGAATTTTAGAAGATATTGTGATTGGAACACATGAAGATCTGGAAGGCTATGGCTGTGAAGAAAAGGACCGGTGCTGTAACTTTGAGTGCGAATATTGTGAAATAACACCAAGACAATATCTGCAGATTACAGGTAAAAAACCATCAAATAAAAATTTAAAAGATTTGAATGAAGGATTGAAAAGTTTAAATGATGAATTTGAAATAATGAATATTGTTCCGTTTGAAGAATATGAAGTTATTAAATTCTAAATACCTTTTAAAACTTCCATATCTTTTTTCAATTCATCAACGCTCGCCACGCCAAATGTCATTAAATCAACAAAGTCCAGAGAATTGAGAAAATTAAAACCCTCTTCCGGCGTTTGAATACCGACACTCAAAACACGGCAAGCTATTATTTTTTTATTCAAATCCAGAATTTTTTGTCTAAATTCCTCCCGCTGGGATTTTAAAAAAGAAGGAGTGTCCATCATATATGCAAAACTATTTAATGGAATCATATAAAAATCAAATAAATCCAAATCCAAATTATCTTTAAGTAAATCAGTTGTACGATAAGGAAAAGCTGTAACAATACCAGATAAAGAATTGGAATTATTTATTTCTGTTAAAATTTTAGAAGTTAAATTCCATTTGTACGCATCAGTTATAAATTCATCTACAAGCATGACTGGAGTATCATAACTGGAAAATAACTCAATATCCTCCTGCCAGTCCACTTCGCATGCAACTTCATAATTAGGTGAAAGATAATCAACTTCAGATTTTCCAATAGTTGCAATGACTCTCATGTCACAGCCATTATCACAAGCCAAATCAAAAGCGCTTAAAAGGTTCTTATCATTGACCAGGTTAATGGCTCTTAAACCCTCATCATAAGCAGCCAAAATAACTTCAGCTATTTTTTCAGGCTCAGAATATAAATCTAAATAGTATAATCTTGATCTGTGACCATAATATGCTTCAGCCATAAACGGACCGTAGCCTAAAACCGTCTCGGGAATTGATTTATCCTTAAAATCTAAATTATTTTGAAAAATTTTATCGCCTTGAATTTATTCTCTTTCAACAACAACTGCAGTACCGTAGACTAAAATTTCCTGCATTACATTTGAGATTTCATTTGAATCAAATCTAATTGCAACAATAGCATTAGCACCTAATTCTTTTGCATGTGAAATTGCTCTTTCTAATGCTTCGTCCCTTGATTCTTCCATCATTTTAACATATTGATTAATTTCTCCACCGAAAATAGATTTAACACTCGCTCCGATTTGTCCTCCGGCACCTCTGCTTCTGACAGTTAGACCATATATAAATCCTTTTGTTTCAACAATCCTGAATCCGGGAATATTGTTTGCGGTGGATATTGGAAATTCATTTACAGATACCACGATTAATCACATTTTTTTGCTTAATAATTATAATTATAAATACAAAGAAATATATATACTTAAGTAATATTTATGATGATATTTAAAACATTGAAAATATGGTGAAATAATGAAAGTACTTGTTGCAGACGCAATAAATGAGAAAGGAATAGAAAATTTAAAGGAAGTCGCTGAGGTTGTAGTCGATACCAGCATTACTCCTGAAGAATTAGTTGATACCATCCACGAATATGATGGAATTATTGTAAGGAGTAGAACTAAAGTTACAAAAGAAGTCATTGATAAAGCAGATAATTTAAAAATAATTGCAAGAGCAGGTGTTGGAGTAGACAACATAGATTTAGATGCTGCTACTCAAAAAGGTATTATGGTAGTCAATTCACCAGAATCAACTTCCATTACTGTAGCTGAACATACTATGGGATTATTACTTAGTATGGCACGTAAATTATCAATTGCCGATAAATCTGTAAAAGATGGTAAATGGGAAAAGAAAAAATTCATGGGAGTTGAACTTAGAAATAAAACTCTCGGTGTAATTGGAATGGGAAGAATTGGTTCCCAAGTAGTTAACAGATGTAAAGCATTTGAAATGGATGCTATTGCATATGACCCATACTTACCAGAAGAAGTGGCTAATCAAATGGGCGTGGAATTAACTGATTTAGAAACCGTTCTTAAAAAAGCTGATTTCATTACAATACATGTGCCGTTAACTCCAGAAACCAAACATTTGATTTCACATGATGAATTTGAAATAATGAAAGATGGAGCATTTATTACCAATTGTGCACGTGGTGGAATTATTGATGAAGATGCATTATATGAAGCATTGAAAAATAATAAAATAGGTGGAGCCGCTTTAGATGTATATGAAGACGAACCTCCTGCAGAAGATTCAAAATTATTTGAATTGGACAATATTGTTTTAACTCCACACATTGCTGCTTCAACAAAAGAAGCTCAAAGAGATGCTGCAATCATAGTGGCTGATGAAATTATTGGTTTATTCAAAGGCGGAACCCCGAATAATGTTTTAAACATGCCAAGAATTGATAATAAGACTTATCAGGAATTATCCCAGTACTTTGAAATTTGTGAAAAAATAGGTAGTTTTATTTCACAGGCAGCCAACGGTAAAATTAAAGATTTGGAAATTATTTACAGTGGAGAAATTGCACAAATAGACAATTTGGAAATCTTAACAAGGACCGTTATTCAAGGTATTGTTAACCCATTTTTAAGCTCACCAGTAAATACTGTTAATGCATCAATTGTGGCTAAAGACCGTGGAATTAACATAACAGAAGGCAGGAAAACCAATGCCAAAGGCTATGATTCACTAATTAAAGTAAAAGCTAAAACTACCGATGATGAATTATCTGCTGAAGGAACAAATTTACATGGTGCAAGAATCTTAAAAGTTAATGATTACTGGGTTGACGTAATACCTAAAGGACACATGTTCATTGCAAAATATGAGGACATACCTGGAAGCATCGGTGCAATTGGAACAAAATTAGGCGAACAAGGCGTAAATATCGGAATCATGCAAGTTGGAAGAGATAAAGAAGGTGGAAGAGCTATTATGATTTTGACACTGGATAAAGAAATTCCAACTGAAGCAATCAAAGAAATCCAATCACTAGACAACGTTTATGAAGCTGTTGGATTAGAATTATAAAAAAACAATTTCACCATATTGTTTTTTATTTTTATTTTTTTTATAAATCATCAAAAAGTTAAAAAAGAAGCTATTTTTTATGGAATTTTTTAATATTTCCATCCTTATCAAATTCAATCTTTATCGAATCATTATTAGAAATTATAATTGGTTTTAAAGAATTATTGGAAATTATTTTGATATTATTATTTGGCAGATTGCGTTTTTCATATTCTTCATATGCATAATTTGGAGTATCATCAAAGTTTGCATCCTCATCAAAGAATCCTGGCTTTATCACTTCATCTTCTTTTAAAACATCATTTTCATCAAAGAAATCATCAACATCCTCATCAAACATTTGACTGTAATCACCTACAGTGTATTTGCAAGGACTTCCATACTTATCATAAGCTTTAAAAGTATCATATCCATATGGCAGGCACACAATCATATGGAAAAGACCATGTTTTGAAAAAGTTTTTAAATCAGCTCCGGAAGGCTGAGCACTTGGCCCTGGATGTGAGTGAACAGAACCCCAATACTTTAAAGTTGGAGGTAATAACTCTGTGTGAACAACAGCACCAGTAGCTCCAGTTTCACCCGGAACAAAAATAAGTCCAATTATATAAAGCTTTTTATCTACAATTTCACCATCAAAAAATGCTAAAAACTCATTAGGATAAGATTGTTTAGAATAATAAATCATAGCATCAAGAACTTCCTGATCAACACAAACTTCATCATATTCCTCATCATCATTACTAAAAATCTTTGATAAAAAACTCATATTTTAACCTTTTAAAACAACTCATTAAAAAAACCTTCTGAAAAAATAGGAAGATTATAATCCACATGGATGAAACTTCTATAAGAGACTTGTTCTTTTGATTCTTTCTTATTAAAACCAATGACTTTTTTATTTTTCCTATAAACTCCAATTCCTCTTTTTTTCCATATATCAACATCATTTAAATTAATACCATTTTCAAACAATAATTCATGAATATCTGAAAGAGTAAGACCATTAATAATTTCATTAGCCCGGCTAGATGAATATTTGGATTTTAAGAAATGAATTCCATATCCATTAACACAATTTCTCCATGCTTCATCCTGTCTCCATTTAAAATAATCATAGATATCTAAATCATTAATTGGAATAATTCTTGAATCAAAAGCAACCGGTTTTGGAAATTCAGCATTATAATGTAAAGTGAATGAAGAAGAAGTGAAACTAGCGATTACAGAGTTTATTTTTTCAAAACGCCCCTTAAAAGGAATTTTATCTAAAAGCATATTAATTTCATCAGAAAAAGCATAAATAAAAATTGGTGAAAACTCTTCAAATAAATCTTTACAGGCTTCCACCATTACATTATAGAAATTTTCATCATATGGCTTTTCAAGTTCCATTTTTTTAGCGAATGAATGAAAACTTCTACCATCTAATCTAATAATGATTTTAGAATTAACAGGAACTCTTAAATCAGAATAAACCTCATATTCTTTCATCATAAACCAACAGAAATTGTCTCATTAAAAGTTTTAAGTAGTTTAATTGCAGAAATTGCCGCCAACATACTAGTTTTTGGATTTACAGCACAAGGATGGTTCATTGTAATTGTTTTAAACTCACCGAAGTCCCCTTTTGCCGTAATTTCATGAACATTACGGTCAACCTTTGGATCAACAATGATTTTAACATCAATGTCCCGGTTACATGCCAAACTGATTGTAGCAGCAACATTAATATTTAAAGGAAACTCTTTAACTGCTTCAGATGCTTTACCTTCAAATAAAATTTCTTCACTATCAATAGATTTACCTAATGATTTAGGAGATTTACGTGTAACCAATGTAATTTCTTTTAAACCAAAATCAGCAACAGCATTAATCCCATCCAAACCTACAATTGCACCGGATGGCAGGTGTATGTGAGCATTATTTTCTTTAGCCAATTTGGATATTTTGGTATAAAAAGCTTTATCCATCATGGCACCCACACTCATAATAATCATGCTTATTCCCTTTTCCAATATTTTAGGTGCCAATAATTTTACGGAATCCGGTGAAGCACATTCTAAAACCAAATCAACATCATTCAACATATCATCTAAGTTAAGTACAGCCACACCTCCAGCAAATGAAGCTAAATTTTCAGCACGCTCTATATCTTTATCGAAAAAGTATTTAATTTCAATTTCACTCTCTTCAGGAACTATTTTACTTGCAATAATATTAGCAATAGCTCCACATCCTATAATTCCTACTTTCATTAGAATCACTTAAAAAAGAATAATAAAAAAAAAGTTGAAAGATTAAAAAATCATGTCTTTCATTCAAAATTTGGTTTATTTTCAAATTGTGGTTGAGTTTCAGGTTTTGGAGGCTGTTGTGGAGGCTGTTGTGGATTTTGACGTGGAGAAACAGTTTCAGGCATTGGTGGTTCAGGAGTAACTTTTTTAATATCTCTTGGGTTTATTAACATAATATCTCCAATAGCTTGAACTTTATCAAAATCAACAGTCAGTAAATCATTTTTAAAAGATCTTGCACCTACATTTTCCTCAGGAAGACCTTGAAAAGCACCTTTAATATTATCAAGCAAACCTATTTGTTTTCTTTCAGGTTCAACTGCCCTTACTTGTAATTTTGATATGGTTCCTAATCTTATGTTTAAAACAATATCTTCTACTTGGCCAACATAGTGTCCAGTATTTGTATATATACTTAAATTACGTAAATTTGAAACTTCTACCATTATAACACCACTGATAAGATTAATAAAATATTAATTAAACTAAATATGTATAACTTTATATTAATTGTTTATATAAATAGTTTTTGTTTAAAAACTTAATTTTAATATGAAAAATTAAGAAAAATAAAAAAATTTAGCCCATAAGCAATAAATACATTAATTAAAACTTGAATTAAAATAAGAACAAAAACTTATTAAACTTCGAGTTTAATATTATTATTAAATATCATATTTAAGGAGATTAAACATTGTGGGATACAAGTAAAGATTATAGAATTTTAGTCGCAAATAAAGCAAGAGAAAATTATCTTAATTTAATTCCAACAGCATCATTTAGAGGAAATTGGAATAAAAAACTTGCTGTCGAAACAGGAAAACAAATGAACAGTGATTTTCAATCATTAATTTACTCATATCTTGAAGGAGACGATCTTGTTAACTCACCAGATGTTGCAAGCTTAAGAGAAAAAACAGAGACAATCGTAGAGTGTTTAGGTGGGGAAGGCTGGAACAAAGCCTTTTTAAATGCAGCACCAAAAGAAGACCGTGAAAAAACCGCTGAAAACATCGCAAAAGTCAGATTTTTTATTGATACATTATTAGGTCTTAAGGACCGTTTGGCTTTAGGGCCAATTAACGATCCAATTATTGGAATAGATATAAGAGTTGGAGAGGTAATGAGTGTTACAAAACATCCTAAAGCAGACTTATTAATGATATGTAATGTTAACTTAGGCAAACGTGCAATTACAGTTGTTACAAATGACTTGGATGTTAAGGAAGGAAATCATGTAGGCGTTTCTCTATTGCCCCCGCAGACATTCATGGACACCGTTAGTGAAGGAATGTTTTTAGGAATGGACGGAGGCATTTTAAAAGATGTTGATGGGGAACTTGGACAGATGCCTAAAGGAATTCCAATGGAATCATTAAATGAAACAAGAAATTTAGTGGAAGCTTATCTTGATTAATTTAGAAAAGATGGAATGTTATGTAAAGAATTAAGTAGTTTTTCACCGGCTAAATTCTACTCTTTAAACAATCCTATCATTAAGGCATTGTTTTTTCAAAAGATTTAATTGCTTTGAAAACAAATTATTAATTTAAAATAGAAATTTACTTGGAAAATACAGGTGAATAAATGGCAAAAAGACGTTCATTATATAAAAATGATAATAATGAGCCTCCCTCATTATACCGAAAGGAAACGAACCAAAGAGGCTCAGTATATGGGAGAAACGCAGGAAATAGGAGAAACGGTCAAACAAAGATAAATTTTTCAAGGATATTGTCAGGCATTTTTACCTGGATAAGACGCAACCCTAAACTTGCAAGAAATATTTTTTTAATTGTTATTTTGTTATTGGCTGTATTTTTAGTTGCAAGCCATATTCCTAATAGTAATGATAATGGAGGTAAAACTTCTCCGACAACCACCCAGATTGGAAATAATTCATTGGGAACTGTTTATAAAGAAGGACCATATGGAAATACAAACTCCAAAGTTTCAATAGCCTATATTTTAGGAGTTCATCCAAGAGAACAGGGAGCTCATCGTTTAATGGAACAAGCGTTTAAAGAAAATGCAGATTCCCTAAACTGTAGTTATTACATATATAAAATTAATGTAACTCAATCTCCAACGGATTATGAAGAATCCAGACTTAACGGTCAGCTATTAGGTAAGGAATTTGTAGTTCCGGATATCGTCAATAATAATTTCACTGCAGCTGTTGACGTGCATTATAGTAATGGTAATTGGGGAGTTGAAAGATTTGTCTTCACTCCAAACGAGAATAATACTGTATCCAGCCAACTTGGACATGCTATTGCAAATAATTTCCCATGGATAACCTACTATACACCGCCGAACCCAACAAGTCCACAGTATGTGACGGGGCCTTTGAATGACGGCGGAGTAGGAGCAATAATCTATGAAGCATACACAGAAGACGACAATAACGTTACATTAGAGCATGACAGAGAAATGGTTAAATTTATTGACAAGTGGGCTTCCAAATTATAATCTAAAAAAAATTTGCATAGTTTAAAGTGGAATGAAAATGTTTTACATTCCACCCACATTATTTTTTAAAATTCATCTTAAATTTAGACCTATTAATTTCGTTTTAGTCATTTCATCAACAGCATATTTGATTCCTTCTTTTCCACATCCACTATTTTTAAATCCTCCAAACGGCATATTATCTGTTCTGAATGTTGACTGCTTATTTACAAATACTGTTCCTGCTTCAATTTCGTTGGCACACTTTAAAGCATTTCTATAATTTTCTGTAAATACTCCTGATTGAAGGCCGTATTCTGTTGCATTTGCCATTTTGATTGCTTCATCAACACTCTTCACTTTAATTAATGGTGCAACAGGACCGAATGTTTCGTTAACGACTATATCCATATCAGGCGTGACTTTGTCAATGACTGTAGCTTCATAAAATGCACCGTTCCTTTTTCCACCAATTAATATTTGAGCTCCGTCTTTTACAGCATTATTCACTGTTTCTTCAACATGAACAGCGGCTTTTTTGCTGATTAATGTTCCAAGTTGTGTTTTTTTATCCATCGGATTTCCCATTTTAATCTTGGATGTCTCTTCAACTAGTTTAGCTTTAAATTCTTCATAAATTCCTTCCTGAACTATTATTCTTTTAACACCCATACAAACCTGACCCGCATTTAAATATGCTCCATTGATAACTCCTTTTACTGCAGCATCAGTATTTGCATCATCCAAAACGATTAACGGGTCATTTCCACCAAGTTCAAGAGTTACCTTTTTCATCCCCGCTCTTTGAGATATCATCAATCCGGTCATGACACTTCCGGTAAAGGATATTTTATCAATTTTGGCGGATGCAACCAAAGCATCCCCAACTTCTGATCCGTATCCTGTGATTACGTTAATGACTCCTTTAGGAAATTCTTCATTTACAAGTTCTGCAAATTTCATGACTGTTAATGGTGCATCAGTTGGTGGTTTAATAATAACCGTATTTTTTGCGGCAATTGCCGGTGCGATTTTATGAATTGTTAAATTTAAAGGATAATTAAATGGAGTTATTGCAGCCACGACACCCAGAGGCAGTTTTTGTGTAAATGCAAAAAATCCTTTTCCATTTAATCCCGCATCCAACGGAACGGATTCACCATAAATTCTTTTAGCCTCTTCAGCTGCAAGTTTTAATGTTTCTATTGATCTGTCGAGTTCCACATAAGATTCATTAATTGGTTTTCCAACTTCTTTTGTCAGTAATTCTGCAAAATCCTCCCGATGTAGCTTTAGTTTTTCACAAACATTAAATAATTTATTTGATATTTTAAAAGCAGACATTTCCTGCAAATATTTTTTAGCATTATTTGCAGCTTCAATAGCCTTATCAACATTATTTAAATGAGAAATAGGGACTTTATCTATTACTTCACCATCATAAGGATTTATAACATTCTCATAATCCATATCACTTACATACTCACCGTCAATCAACATATCCATTTTTATCACCTTGTTAAATTATTTATATTTTAAAATTAAAATATTTCATCATGCAAACAAACAGGTTTGAAACATTTATTGATGCGATAATTGCAATTATTATAACTGTGCTTATTTTAAAAATTGCTCAACCAGTAAATCCAACACTATCTGCAATTTGGGACCTGAAAGTTTTTTATATAGCATATTTAATTAGTTTTTTAACTTTATTTAATATTTGGTATACTAATCATAATCTATTCAAAAAAATTGATAATATTGACAATAATGTAGTTTGGATTTACGGAATTATGACTTTTATCATATCATTAATACCTTATTTTACAACATGGGTTGCATTAAACATTGAAGCAATTCCTGCTGAGACAATGTTCGGATTATTATTTGTTTCAATCAATATCCTCCATATATTATCAGTAAAAGCAATTTATAAGAGTAATCCATACAATAAAGAATTGCAAAAAGCAGATAAAAATATTTATTATCAGTTGATTCCGGAAATAATAATATTCATAGGTTTTATTTTAACATATACAATTTATAGGCCTGGAATTTATTTTTCATGTTTAATTGCAATAGTAATGTGGATATTTATTAGTTGGAGTGAAGACAATGGGGACTGAACGATTTGAAGCATTAATCGATGCCATTTTAGCAATCATTTTAACCATAATTGTACTTGAAATACCAATGGCTTCAAACGGTAGCTGGGAAGCACTCTTTGAAATACGTTTAGACTTTATAATTTATGCATTAAGCTTTTTAGTAATTTTTAATTTCTGGAATTACAACAATAACATTTTCAGCATTGTAAATAAAGTTAACTATAAAGTCATGTGGTATATGGGTTTTTCATTATTCGTATTATCCTTTCTTCCATACCTAACAATATTTGTTAGTCAAAATTTTAATTCATTTATTGCACATGCGGCATATGGTATGGATTTTATAATATGTGGGATACTATCCATATTTACAGCAAATGAACTTAAAAAATCCGATAAAGGAAATATTGCTCTTCAAGTTGCATTAAGAAACAATAAACCCTTATATTACTCAATATTAATAACAACAATTGGCTTTATATTAGGATATTTTTATCCTCCGGCCATTACACTATGCTGTTTAATATCAATTCCCACACTATGGATCTTTTCTAAACATCAAATTAAGTAAAAATCTCAGATATTTCGCTTAACTTACTTTTAAATTCATTTACTTCATTTGACTGTATTTCACCACTTAAATCAGCAATATATGTTTTGTACATGTAAACAGCAAGCAATACAACAACCATAATACCGCCAAATAATAAAATTAATTCAGCTGATACCTGAGCATTATTATCCATTTAATCACCATTATTAATTATAAAAAAGGATTAAAATAAGTTTTTTGGTATTATTCCGGCCAATATAACCATTTAAAGTAAATATTATTCCTATGAAGTAAAAAATTTAAAAAACTTTAATGGTGAACAAGACTGTTGAAATCATAATAAACAGCGTTACATACACAAAAAACACTGATAAAAACAGTATGCATCATTAAACATTAACTTGAACAGTGGTGAGTATCTTGTCAGTGTTGCTGTTGATGATATTGTGGTCAATTCGACCGTATTTATTAAAGCCACTATAGATACTTCAGATGTATTTAAAGTGTTTAGAAATGACACTCAATATTATGCAATATTCATTGATGTAAACGGCACCCCAACAGCAAACCCCATGATTTCCTTTAACGTTAATGGTGTTATCTATAACCGGACAACTGATGAAAATGGAACTGGAAAACTGAATATAAATCTGCCTTCGGGTGAATACATCCTAACCGCTACCAACACTGTAACCGGTGAAAAAATCTCTAAGTCATTAAAGTGCTTTCTGTTATTGAATCCAGTAATTTAATTAAGTATTTCAGAAATGTTCGCAGTTTATTGTCCGTATACTATACAATATATTTAGTACTTTTAGCTCTTATAGTATAATATTATCAGTTCATATAATCATATGTCGAATCAGATACATGCATAATACTTGATGTTAATGTCAATTAAAACAAAAGTAAATTCACAAGTATAATTTTAATGAAGTGTTCCCAACATTAACGGCAAGGGCATTAAAAATCAATATCTATTTCAACTATGCTACATCAACTTCTTTTCAAAAGTAAGTTTTCATTAAGAAATGGTCGTCGTTAATGCTAATTCTGATTTGGCTTTAGCTATTGGAACCGTTAATGTTTGAAAGTGAATGAATAATTATGATGGAGGTATTTAAACAAATTGTATTTTGAATCTTTCTCTATCAAAAATTCAAAAAGGCAAAGTCAATATTTAATGAATTCTTTGTTTTAGATATGCATTGCCAAAATAAGCTGCAAACATTCCGGAAATTACTAATAAAAATATCTGATTGCCAATGTAAATATCAAACCAATTTCCTTTCATATAACCCATAAACATAAAGATAATTGGGGATTGCAATAAAGCAGTTAATACAGCAACAATTAAACCCATAACTATTGCATCAATTGTATCCATATAAGTAGCAAGTATGGCAACGGAAATTATAACTGCCAATGGAAATGCCAGTACAGTTAATCCGGGGTTTGCGTTAAGACTATACTGGTAAATTGTAAACTGTGTAACATAATAGAGTAGCAAACCTAAAGCTAATGAACAAATTGACCCTATTAGTGTAAATTTAATAATATCTACTAAATTAAATTCATTTTTGTTAATATTCATTTTTTCACCAACATTAAATTCATTTAATACATTAAATATTATAATCAATAATATTTATATATAATCGTTTTTCAGATTGAAACGTATGTTTTACAAAATATCAACATCTCCCAACGGCAATTCAGTAACCTTTTGAGAAACATCAATGACCCCGATACTTATCAGGGTTCTTTAACTTCAGGCAAACGTAATCTAGTTGATTTATTCCAGAAAGAATTGGTAAATAAAAAGAAAATTAAGAATACATATGGCAATATTTAGTCCATAAAATGGACTGTTTTAGACTAACTTATTTAATTGAATAGCGGATTAATTAAATTCAACATAATTACAATCTTTCTTGAATTATGGATCCTATTTTCAATTAAATTATAGTTAATGTTACGGACCATTTAATATTTTCTATGGACTTCTCTGAAAATCCAATTATGAGCATAATCTATTTTTACAAAATAAGATTATATAAATGATTTTGCCCGTATACATACTCTGATGGTGGTTATGTCAGTGCAGGCGAGGAAGTTAAATTCAACATCAACGGCATATTTTATAATAGGCCAACTGACAGTGATGGTGTGGCAAAACTAAACATCAACTTAATGTCTGGCGAATACATTATAACATCAAGTTATAATGGCTGCAACATTGCAAATAAAATTACAATAAGGGGTTAAATATTAACCCCCACCTTATTTTTTTAATAACACCCACCAATATTTACATTTTAAAAAGATTTCAAAATCCTCCAGTAAGCATTGAAGCTCCAAAAGTGGATATCATATAAAATATTCCATATGACACCACAACAATTGGAACGGAAAACTTTATACCCTTTTTAAAATTACCATACAT
>CACXWH010000033.1 GCA_902771225.1 uncultured Methanobrevibacter sp.
GTCAAGGAAAATCCCCATATTATTATGAATGGAAATGCTTTGACGAAAAAATAGGCATGGCCTAAGAATCTCCGGCTTCTACAAGCCGGAGAGGTTCAAAAAGTTTAAAAAACATATTACTTAATCTTATCATGAAAACTTTAATTATATTGATGCTATGCATTAATGCATGGATGACTTTCGCTGCATTAAGATTTAATTCCAATAGCATTTATTTTAATCACACTAATAACTAAATAGTTCGTGCAGATGAATTTATAAGACTTCAGGAAGGTTATGGTGCAGTATTAAATGAAGATTCAGATAATATTTCTCATGGACAAAAACACTTGTTAACGATAGCAGAACAGTTTTATCTAATAAAAAAATTCTTATTTTAGACGATGCATCATCATCAGTGGATACAAGAACTGAAAAATTAATTCATGATGCAATGAATGAATTAATGAAAAATAGGACTAGTTTTATCATTGCACATAGATTATCAACTATTAAAAATGCAAATACTATTATTGTAATTGATAATGGTAGGATTATTGAGCAGGGAACCCATAAAGAATTATTAAATAAAAAAGGTTATTATTACAATACATTGAACAGGTAAAATTCATATCATCATGTTGAAATAATTAAAACTCTATATTTTATAATTTTAAATAATTTAAATGGTTATTTTTCATATTAACTTTCAATTTATTGCTTTTTTTACAAAAATTTAGATAGAAAGTATTTTATACATAAAAATTTAAAATATATTAATCAGGTGAAATTTAATGTTGGAACAATATTTACCTTTTATGGGATTAATTATTTTTGGAAATATTGAAAACCTTATTTTAGCTTCCCAAGGTGTTGTTGGAGGAGTTAATCCTAAGGTTTTAGGTGGTTTAAGTATATTGATAGTAATTTTATGGTTACTTTTAGGATTTATAGCTACAGATTTGGCAATGCAGTATGCTAATTATATTACATTTATTGGTGGGCTTGCTATATTCTTGTTAGGTTTTAAATCAGTTTTCGATGCGATAAAACATATTAGAGAAACCAAAGGAAGTGCATAATATGGTAGATTTAAAAGATTATGCTCCTTTCACAGGTTTACTTATTTTTGGAAACATTGAAAACCTTATTTTAGCTTCTCAAGGTGCTGTAGCACATGTTGATCCATTTATTCTTAGTATATTAAGTTTAATCGCTGTAGTCATATGGTTATTAATCGGTACTTATGGAACAAAAGTAGCTATTAAATATGCTGATTATATTGAAATATTCGGTGGTGTAGCGATTATCATTTTAGGTATTCAATCAATGCTTGAAGCGTTTGGTATGTAATGTTTATATTTTTTTAAAAAAAAGGGAGGTATTGTGGATATGGATGACGGAAAGGAATCTGAAAAGAGCAACGGGAATTATGGGGATGGTTTACATAATATTGGTGAAATAATAAAAACGGATGCTAGGGCCACATTTTCAAATCCTATTGTTATAATAGTTTTAATTGCACTTATTATTTTACCTTCTTTATATGCTTTAGTTAATATTTATGCATGTTGGGATCCTTATGAGAATACTGGACGTGTTCAATTCGCAATTGCTAATGATGATGTGGGCGCTTCCTACAAAGGCATTAATGTCCATGCGGGTAATGATTTAGTTGATATGCTTAAAAATAACACAGATTTTGAATGGGTATTTGTAAGTTCTGATGATTTGCGGCAGGGTGTGCATAATGGAACGTATTATGCGGGAATGGTGGTTCCTGCTAATTTCAGTGAATGTATTGTGTCGATTACAACTAAAGATCCACATTCAGCTCAATTAGAATATCGGGTTAATGAAAAAGCTAATCCTGTTGCAGCAAAATTATCGGATAGTGCTGCAAAAGCAGTTTATAATAATATTAATGCGGAAATTGTTACTTTTATCAATTTAGCTGCTTATGATAAACTTGGTGAGTTACAAGCAGGACTGGCTTCTGGTGCAAGTCAATTGTCTTCTGGAGGAGTATTATTGTCTGCTGGTGCGGGTCAAGTTGCTAGTGGTGCTGGTCAATTATCTGATGGTGCAAATCAATTGACTGCTGGTGCTAATCAGTTATCTGCTGGTGCTGATCAGCTTGCTGATGGTTCTGGCCAGCTTGCTCAGGGAACCAGTTCGGCAGCTTCAAAAGTTAATGATGTTAAGAGTCAGGTGTCTGATGCTAATCAGGCAGTTCAACAATATTCTTCTTCTGACTGGGCAAAAAATGAAATGAATTATATTGATGGTAAAACTTCAGATTTGGCCCAAAATGTAACTAAATTAGATGAGGGTGCTCAGGCTGTTCATAAGGGATCAGCGGATTTAGCTTCCGGTACAAGACAACTTAATAGTGGTGTAAATGAATTAAGTCAAGGTACTATGAGTTTGGCTGCAGGTGCTCAATTACTTGCGAATTCTGCTGCTTATGCATTGTTTGCTGCATCAAGTTCATTAGCAGGGGCTGCTGATGGATTAGGTGAAGTCACCGGAGTTGACGACAGTAAAGTTGGAGATTATTTCTATGCTCCAGTTAAATTGGATAGGCATGAAGAATTCTCAGTTAATAATTTCGGTTCACAAATATCTCCATTCTATTTGGTTTTATCCATGTGGGTTGGTGCATTAGTTACCTGCGTATTATTAAAAGCAGGATCTAGTATAGGTACTAAATATAGGCCTAATGAAGTTTATTTGGGTAAACTGGTCTTGTTTGCTTCTTTTTCAATATTGCAAACTACAATTACATTACTTGGTTGTTATATACTTAAAATTGATATTTCTAATCCTCCGATTTTCATTTTAACCTGTTATTTTGTGTCGCTGGTATTTATGACGTTTGTATACTCATTAATATCTCTATTTGGGGATGTTGGGGAAGGTATTACAATTATTTTGCTGGTGTTCCAGATTTCAGGTACTGGAGGAATGTATCCTGTACAGATTATGAACAATATCTTTGGAGTTATATATCCTTATTTGCCAATGACTCATGGAATTAACATTGTCCGTGAAGCACAGCTGGGTTTAATATGGGCTAATTATATTCCATCGTTCATAAAATTATTAGTATTCGCTATAATTGTCATATTGGTTTCATTTATTTTAAAACAAAGGTTTGATAAGCGTACTAAATATTTCGATGAAAAATTAGAGGAATCTGGTCTTTTTAAATAAGGCCATATTCTTTTTTTTTTTAATGGATTAAGCTTTTTAAAAACAGAATCTATTTTTTTAATCTTAAAATTAAATATTTTTATTAATAATAAAAAATATATTTTATAATATTATTTTTACTTAATTATTTTTTTAGGAGAAAATATATGTCAAATGAAGAAATTCCTAAAGACTATGATTTTAAAAAAGAAAAAGAATGGGAGCAAAAATGGGAAGATGAAGACATCTACAAATACATTGGTGATGGATCTCGTCCTAGATATGTAATTGATACTCCCCCACCATACCCAACAGGTTCAATTCATTTGGGCCATGTTTTAAATTGGGTTTATATTGATATGAATGCAAGATATAGAAGGCAAAAAGGCCATGATGTATTATTCACTCAGGGATGGGATTGCCATGGTCTTCCAACTGAAGTAAAAGTAGAGGAAACTCATGGAATTAAGAAAAATGATGTTTCCCGTGCCAAATTCAGAGAATATTGTGTTGATTTAACTACAGATAATATTGCTAAGATGAAAGCACAAATGATGGCAATGGGTTATTCGCAGGATTGGACTCGGGAATTTGTAACAATGACTCCGGAATACATGAAAAAAACCCAATATTCATTTTTAAAAATGTATAAAGAAGGGTTAATTTATCAGGGTATTCATCCGGTAAATTGGTGTCCTCGTTGTGAAACAGCTATTGCATTTGCAGAAGTAGAATATAGTGACAATACTACATTTTTAAACTATGTTAACTTTCCGCCAGCGGTAGATGATTCTTATGATGATATTGTTTCTTCTCAATCTTCAGGTAAACAAGCCGACCCAAGTGATGAAGGTATTTTAATTGCAACAACCCGTCCAGAGTTGATGTCTGCTTGTGTAGCTGTTGTAATTCATCCCGAAGATGAAAGATATGTTCATTTATTAGGTAAATATGTTGAAGTACCTCTATCACATCAAAAAGTAAAAATTATTGCAGATGAAGAAGTGGATCCAGAATTTGGTACTGGTGCAGTAATGATTTGTACTTTTGGGGATAAAACTGACGTCAGTTGGGTTCAAAAATATGATTTAGAAATCATTAACGCTATTGATGAAACTGGTACATTAACTTCTGCTGCAGGCAGATATGCGGGAATGGACTTGCAAACTTGTAAAAAACAAACTATTGAAGATTTGGAAAGTGAAGGTTATTTATTAAAGCAAGAACAAGTAGATCAAAATGTAGGTCAATGCTGGAGATGTAAAACTCCTATTGAAATTCTTGTTAAAAAACAATGGTTTGTAGCTGTAAGAGATTTGATTGAAAAAACCAAAGTCGCAGCTGATGAAATGAATTGGGTACCAGAGCATATGAAATCCCGTTTGATTAACTGGGCGGATTCTATGGAATGGGATTGGTGTATTTCAAGACAAAGAATATTTGCAACACCTATTCCCGTTTGGTATTGTAAAGACTGTGGTGCTGTAATTTTACCTGATGCAGAAGATTTACCAATCGATCCAACTCAGGATAAACCTAAGCATGCATGTGAATGCGGTTGTGAAGAGTTTATCCCGGAAGAGGATGTTTTGGATACTTGGATGGATTCATCTATTTCACCTTTGTCCATTGTAGGCTGGCCTGATGAAGATTATATTAATCATTTTCCATCAAATATCCGTCCGCAAGGACATGATATTATCCGTACATGGGCATTTTATACAACTCTTAGATGTTTAGCTTTAACGGGCCAAAAACCATTTGATGATATTGTAATAAATGGTATGGTATTTGGTGAAGATGGAAATAAAATGAGTAAATCAAGGCCAGAGTTTGTAGTTGGGCCTGAAGAAGTTATAGAGAAATATGGTGCTGATTCTTTAAGAACATGGGCAGCCAATAGTGTTCCGGGTTCTGATGTAATATTTGACTGGAAAGATATAAAGCACGGATACCGTTTCCTTAGAAAATTCTGGAATGCATTCAGATTCATTAGCATGCAAATATTTGATGAAGAAATATCATATGATGATGTTAAAGATAATTTAGGACCACTGGATTTATGGATATTATCTAAATTAAACAGTTTGAACATTAAAGTAGATAATGCATTCGCTGAATATAATTTTGCTGATACAATAACCTCAATCGAAAGATTCTTCTGGCATGATTTCTGTGATGAATATATTGAAGCAGTCAAATACAGATTATACAGTGATGTTAATGATGAATCAAGAAGAGCTGCTAAATATACTTTAAAAACAGTTGTTGAAACTTCACTTAAATTACTCGCTCCAATTGCACCGTTCTTTGTAGAAGAAGTTTATCAATACTTCGATGATGAATCAATCCACAATACTTTATGGCCTGAAGTAAATGAAGAGTTAATCAGCGAAGAGTTTGAACTAAAAGGAGATAATACTGTTGATTTAATTGATGAGGTTAGGAGATTTAAATCTGCTTCAAAAATACCTTTAAATGCAGAACTTTCACAGGTTAATGTTTACACTACTGATGGTGATTTAATAAGCATCTTTGAAGAGTTTGCTGAAGATATTAAGGGTACTTTAAAAATTAAAGATTTAGATATTAAATCTGGAAAACCGGAAGTTCATGAAAAAATCATTGAAGTTGAACCGGATATGTCTCAAATTGGACCTAAATTCAAAGGAGATGCTGGTAAAATCATTGGTTATTTAAAATCAACTCCTTTGGACGAAATTGATTCAGTTTTATCTGAAAATCATGAATTGGCTATTGATGATTTGGTAGTTAGTGAAGATATGTTAAATATTAAAAAAGAGATTGTAGGAGCATCTGGCAAAAAAGTTGATATTTTACAATCTGAAAACTTGGATATGATTTTAGAAGTAATTCGATAAATTATTACTTCTTATTTATTATTTTTTATTAATTCTCATTAAATTAATATTATTCATTGATTTAGAATTTTAAACAAAAGGAATTTAAAATATAGGATGAGATACCTACTTTTTTTGTTTTGCTGATGTGTTAGCAAAAGAATGAATAAGCTTTCACTGGATTTTTCAATGATTCACATGAGCCTATTTTAATTATTTGAATCTCACCCTATTTTATCTAATGTTAATGCATTAGATTTAATGCTGAATTTTGTTATATGATTTGACATCAATTTTGATGCCCGTTTGTTATTATAATTATTTTTCTATTTAAAGCTTGTTGAATTCACTTATAAATATTGTCTTAGGTCATAAAAATTGTTCTCACTCATAAAAAAGTATTAATATGAAAAAGATTTTGTTTAATGAATCTTTTTTTATAGGTAGATTTATTATTTATTTTATCCATATTTTTAATTAGATATAAATGAATCTTAAAGTAAAAAATATTTCTAATATTGGTGGTGTTGTTAAAGCCCCCCCTTCAAAAAGTTATTCTCACAGAGCGATTATTTTAGCATCACTTGCTAAAGGCACTTCTAAACTGTATGGTATGTTATATTCTGAAGATACATTAGCTTCCATAAATGTCTGTCGAACTTTAGGAGCTCAAATTACGAAAAAAGATGATTGTTTAGAAGTCATTGGGACCGGTGGAAAGTTACATAATTCAAGTGAAAATCCTATTGATTTGGCTAATTCAGGAACTACTCTACGTTTAATGACTAGTGTGGCTAGTTTATCTGATAATGATGTTATTTTAACAGGTGATGAGTCTTTACAAACTCGTCCTATGGATTTACTTATCAATTCTATTAACTATTTGGGAATTGATGCCAAATCCCTTAAAGATAATGGAAAAGCACCAATTTTAATTAAACCAGGTTATGTCGGTGGTGAAACTAATATTTCAGGCAGTGTTAGTTCACAATATATTTCATCAATATTAATTTCTTCACCATTATCTGATAAAGGTGTTACTTTATTTGTTCTTCCCGAGTTTAAATCCCGTCCTTATGTTGATATGACATTGGATATTATGAAAAAATTTGGATGTCATGTTTTTAAGGGTTTTTATATAAAGCATGATGATTGTATAAAAGAACATAAATCTTGCCGTATTGATGAGTTTAAAGTAAAAAAACAGGAATATAAATCATGTGATTATACTGTTGAAGGAGATTTTTCGTCTGCTTCTTATTTACTTGCATGTATTGCCATTAATGGGGGGCATGCTAAAGTTTTAAATTTATTTAAAAAATCCAAACAGGGAGATAAAGTAATATTGGAGATATTGGAAAAAATGGGCGCATGCATTGAAATTTATGATGATTATGTTGAAATTTCATCTGATGGTAAACTTAAAGGTATAGATATTAATTTATCCAATGCTCCTGATTTGTTAATTACTGTGGCTGTTCTTGCAGCAATGGCTGAAGGAACCACTAATATTACTGGTGTTAAACATGCAAGAGTTAAAGAAACTGATAGGATTGATACTACTTGCAGGCAGTTAGAAAAACTTAATTGTCAGTTGGAAGAGTTTGAAGATGGTATGAGCATCACTGGAGGAGTTTCAGGAGGCATTGTTGATTCCTGTGGTGATCATAGATTGGCCATGGCATTTTCATTAATTGGTCTAAAACATGATATTGAGATTGTTAATGGGGAAGTTTTTGATGTTTCTTTTCCTAATTTTATCGAATCCATGGCGGAAATTGGTTTTGAATTAGAGTTGGTATAAATGAGTAAAACTGATAGGATTATCAAAATTGTTGAAGAATTAAATAATGTTTTTGAAATTAGGGTTTTTTTAGACCATGATCCTTATAGAGTTTTAGTTAGAACTATTTTGTCTCAAAGAACTCGTGATGAAAATACGGATCAAGCTACTAATAATTTATTTTCCAAATATAAGGATATTTATGAAGTTGTTGAAGCCCCAACTGATGATGTTCAGGAATTGATTAAGCCGGCAGGATTTTATCGTGTTAAAGCTGGCCGTATTCAGGAAGTTTCACAGATTTTAATCGATGAATATGGTGGCGAAGTTCCAGATACTTTAGAAGAGCTTGTAAAGCTTCCGGGTGTTGGTCGTAAAACTGCTAATTGTGTGCTTGTTTTTGCTTTTGAGCTTCCTGCAATTCCTGTTGATACGCATGTTCATAGGATTTCTAATAGGATGGGTTTGGTTAATACTAAAACTCCGGATGAAACAGAAATTGAATTGTCTAAAATTGCTCCAAAAGACTTATGGATTAAATTAAATGATTTAATGGTGCAATTTGGGCAGAATATTTGTAAACCTACTTCTCCGCAATGTGAAATGTGTCCTGTTAATTATTTATGTGATTATGATGGAAATTAATTTTTTTTAGTAAGATTTATATATAAAAACATAGTTATATAACAATGGTTATAAAAAATAACTATTGTTATAAATTTATAATTGAAAAATTATGGAAGGTTAAATTATGGTAAATGTACCTGAATTAAAAAGAGGAATTTTAGACAGTGTTGTTGATGCAATTGGAAATACTCCTATTGTAAAATTAAACAACATCACAAAAGATTTAAATGCTGAAGTGGATGTAAAAATGGAATCTTTCAATCCTACAGGAAGTGTTAAAGACCGTGTTGCTGTTGCAATGATTGAAGATGCAGAAGAAAAAGGATTATTGAATGAAAATTCAGTTATTGTTGAGCCAACTAGTGGAAATACTGGTATTGGATTAGGTTTTGCAGCGGCTGCAAAAGGCTATAAATTAATTTTAACAATGCCTGAAACAATGTCTATTGAAAGAAGAAAGTTATTGGCTGTTTTTGGTGCTGAAATTGTATTGACTCCAGGTTCTGAAGGAATGGGTGGAGCAATTGCAAAAGCAAATGAAATTGAAAGTGAAAATCCAAATGCAATAATTTTAGGTCAATTTGATAATCAAGCTAATGTGGAAATCCATGCAAAAACAACAGCTCAAGAAATATTGCGAGACACCGAAGGAAAAGTAGATATTGTCGTTGCTGGTGTTGGAACTGGAGGAACTATTACTGGAATTGGTAAAGTTTTAAAAGAAGAGGTTCCTAATGTTAAAATCGTTGCAGTAGAACCTAAGGACTCTCAAACCTTAGGAAAAGGAGAAAAAGGACCTCATAAAATCCAAGGAATTGGTGCCGGTTTTGTTCCATCTATTTATGATAATGATGTTGTTGATGAAATTTTCCCTGTTGCAAATGAAGATGCAGGTAATACTTTAGTTGAATTGGCTAAAAAAGAAGGTATTTTTGCAGGTATTTCCTCTGGAGCTTCTACTTTTGCAGCTTTGGAATTAGCTAAAAAAGAAGAAAATAAAGGTAAAAGAATAATTGCGATTTTACCTGATAACGGTGAAAGATATCTTTCTGTTGATTGGTTATTTGATTAAATCCCGATTGAGTTAAAATAACATTTATATAACATATGGTATAATATAACATATTATATAAAAACTTTTTTCAATTTATTGGGGTTTATTGATGTTTAAAAGGATTAGGGAAGAAATCAATGCAGTAAAAGAGAAAGATCCTGCTGCAAGAAGTACTATAGAGGTATTTTTTTGTTACCCGGGGGTTTATGCTTTATTAATGCATAGGGTTAGCCATTTTCTTTGGAGACATTCTTTTAAACTACTTGCAAGAATCAATTCAACTCTAGCAAGATTTTTAACAGGTATAGAAATTCATCCTGGTGCTCAAATTGGAAGAAGAGTTTTTATTGACCATGGTATGGGAATTGTCATTGGAGAGACTACAATTGTAGGTGATGATGTATTACTTTATCAGGGAGTAATCCTTGGTGGTACAACAACTCAAAAAACTAAAAGACACCCTACTGTTGAAAAAGGAGTAGTTATTGGATCTGGTGCTAAAGTAATGGGAAATATTACCATTGGAGAATATTCCAAAATTGGTACTGGTGCTGTTGTTCTGAATGATGTTCCTCCTGAGTCAACATGTGTTGGCGTTCCTGGAAGAATTGTTAAAAGTAAAAATAAAAGTCATATTGTTGATTTGGAACACAATAAATTACCCGACCCTGTTGCTGAAGCAATCAGGTCTTTAGAAAAGCAAATAAAAGAAAATGAAAAAATTATTAAAATTTTACTTGATAAACATGATCTCTGTTTAAATGATGATATCTTTGAGGATGTTGAATGCGGAGATTTATTTGAAAAAGAAGGTGATTAATATGAAACCACCTTGTGAAATTGTTGTATGGTATGTAATACCTGCTATTAGATCAGAATTAGCTAAAGAATTATTAAATTTAGGAATGAAACAGAAAGATGTATCTGAACTTATGGACATAACTCAACCTGCTGTATCTCAATATATTACTGATAAAAGAGGTAGTGGAATCAGATTGAAGAACGAAGTTAGACAAATGATTAAAGATTTTGCTTTTGAATTATCTACAGGTGAATCTACTAAAGCAGATTTAATTCCAAGAACTTGTTTAATATGCAAAAATGTTAGAACCACTGATGTTTTAGAACAACTTGGTATAAATAAATCAGACCTTGATGATGATTGTCAATCTTGTATGGGTTCTGAAGTAGAATAAGAAAATATTGGATTTTTTAGTAATATTTATATATTATTAATATCTAATATTTTATTAGTATTTAATTTTAATTGGCAAGTTAACCGAGTGGCTTAGGTGCGTGGCTGCAGACCATGAAACAGGGGTTCAAATCCCTTACTTGCCTCTATTTATTATAACTATTTTTGAGGAGTTTTTATGGATATTTACTCTACTTTAACTCGTAGTAAAGAGAATTTTGAAACTATAAATAAAAATCGTGTTAATTTATTCGTTTGCGGGCCTACTGTTTATGATGATGCCCATATTGGTCATGGAAGAACTTATATTTCTTTTGACACGATAAAAAGATATTTGGAATATTCTGGATATGCTGTTTTTTATATTCAGAATATTACTGACATAGATGATAAAATTATTAATAGGTCAAAAGAATCAGGAATTCCTGCCAATGATATAGCTAGGAAGTTTGAAAAAAGATACATTGAAGACATGACTAAATTAAATGTCACAGGTGTTAATTTATTTGCAAGAGCAACCGACCATCTTGATGAAATAATAGACCAAATTCAAAGATTAATTGATAAAGGTTTTGCTTATGAAAGTGAAGACGGAGTTTATTTTGAAATTGAAAAATTTAAAGAATTTGGAAAATTATCAAATCGTAAAATTGAGGAATTGGAATCTCACAGAGAGTTAGCCGAAACCACAAAAAGAAATGAGCAAGATTTCGCTTTATGGAAAAAACGGGATGGCGCTGATGAACCGGTATTTTCATCTCCATGGGGTGATGGAAGACCTGGTTGGCATATTGAAGATACTGCAATTACTGAATATTACTTTGGTGAACAGTATGATGTTCATGGAGGAGGTCTTGACTTAATATTTCCGCATCATGAAGCAGAAATAACTCAAATGGAGGCTGTCAGTGGCAAATCACCAATGGTAAGATACTGGCTACATACCGGATTTTTAAATGTTAATGGAGAAAAAATGTCAAAATCTCTTCATAATTTCATTACTATCCGTGAGTTGTTACAGGATTGGGATGCTGATACATTCAGATTCTTTGTTTTATCTACTCATTATAGAAGTCCAATTGATTTTTCAAAAGATTCCCTTCACCAGTCTGAAAAAAGCTTAGAAAAAATTAAAAAGTTCTATTCAGCATTGGATGTTGAAGAATGTGATGTTGAATCTGATTTGGAAGTATTAAAAGATGCAAAACAAGAATTCTTTAACAGTATGGATGATGATTTCAATACTCCTAAAGCTATTGCATCTCTTTTTGTCTTAATGAATGAATGTAAAAATATTGACTTGTCTGATGATGATAAAATAGCTATTAAAGTATTTTTAAATGATGTTTCTCAGATTTTGGGTATTGACTTTTATTTGGAAGAAACTTCAGCAGGCTCAGATGATTTATTTAATTTAGTTACTAAAGTAAGAGCTGATTTAAGAGCAGCTAAACAATATGAATTATCTGATAAAATACGTGATGAGTTAATTAATTTAGGTTATGAAATAAATGATTAGAAAAGGAGATTATATCTCCATTTCTTCTATTTTTTTAAGTGCATCTTCGATACCTTCACCTTTTCCAGCAGCACCTTTTGCGCTTATTGTTTCAATTACTTCCATTCCTAAAAATCCGAATGGCATTGTTTCCATGGATTTTATGTATTGATCAAATGCATCTGATGGATTGGCTTGGGTAAATACTTGAATAACTTTTGTTCCTTCAAGTGTCCTTTCAGGGTTTTGTGAAATCATGTAAAATCTGTCAATGACAGTTTTAGCTTGTGCAGACACTTGACCAAAGTAAATTGGACTTGAAAATATCAATAAATCTGCATCTTCGATTTTTGCAATAATATCTCTTGTATCATCGTCTTTTATACAGTCTCCTTTTTGACATGCTTGGCATGCATTACAATAATTTAAATTTAATTCATTTAGGAATAATATCTCTTTTTCACCGTCTATTTTCTCAGCTATTTTATTAACTAGTATGTCACAGTTTCCATTTTTACGTGGACTTCCGATTAATGCTAAAATTTTCATATAAATACACTCTCCTAATAATTAAATATTTTTTATATGATTAATAAAATTTTTGAAAGTATAACAATGTTTATATAGTATAATAACATATGTTATATTATATAACATTGTTTGTTTTATTTTTTGGTTGCTAAAATTTAGGCTTACCAAAACATTTATATATTAAAAATAACTATTGTTATATTGTAATATAACACACGATATATTTTATAAAAAAATTTTTAAGGTGATATTTATGAGTAAAAAAAATTATGGATTAGCAACTTTAGGTGTAAGAGCAGGTCAGGAACCAGACCCGGTTACTGGAGCACAGGCGGTTCCAATTTATCAGACAACTTCGTACGTATTTAAAGATTCAGATGAAGCTGCCAGACGTTTCGCCCTTCAAGAATTTGGTCAGATTTATTCAAGACTTACAAATCCAACTAGTGATGTATTTGAAGCAAGAATTGCTGCAATAGAAGGTGGTAATTCAGGTCTTTCAACATCAAGTGGTCTTGCAGCAATTTCATATGCAATATTAAATATTACACAACCTGGTGACAATATTGTCTCAGCAGATAATCTATACGGTGGAACTTACCAGTTATTTGATTACACATTTAAAGATTTGGCTAGAGAAGTTAAATTTGTAAATTCACAGGATTTACAAGCTTTTGAAGATGCTATTGATGAAAAAACTAAAGCAATCTATTGCGAATCAATAGGTAATCCAAAATTGGATGTTCCAGATTTTGAAGCACTTGCTGAAATTGCACACTCACATGATATTCCATTGATTGTTGATAATACTATTGGTGTTGGTTTAGTAAGACCATTAGAACATGGTGCTGATGTAATAGCAGCATCCGCAACCAAATATGTTGGTGGACATGGTACTGCTGTTGGAGGATATATTGTTGATTCAGGTAAATTCAATTGGGGAAATGGCAAATTCCCAAACTTCTCACAACCAGATCCAAGTTACCATGGATTGGTATTTTGGGATTCATTTGGTGATGTACCGGAATTAGGAAACCTTGCATTTACTGTCAGAGCCAGAGCAAGATTATTAAGAGACTTAGGAGCTACCCAAGCACCAGTACACAGCTTTATTTTCTTACAAGGGCTTGAAAGTTTGGATGTACGTGTAAAAAGACATTCTGAAAATGCTTTAAAAGTTGCAAAATTCTTAGAATCCCATCCAAAAGTTAATTGGGTTAATTATCCTGGTTTGGAATCTCACCCAACTTATGAAAATAATAAAAAATATTTAAAGGATAATTTTGCAGGTATTTTAGGATTCGGTGTAAAAGGTGGAGAGGAAGCCGGAAGAAAAGTTATTGAGCATTTAGAACTATTCTCAATTCTTGCAAATATTGGAGATGCTAAAAGTTTAGCAATACATCCTGCCAGTACAACACATCAGCAGTTAACAGCTGAAGAACAAGAAGCTACTGGTGTAACTCCAGATTTCATCAGATTATCAATCGGTTTAGAAGATGCAGATGATTTAATTGATGATTTAAGTCAAGCTTTAGATAAAATTTAAAATTTCAATTTAAACAATGGGGGAGATATAATGTATTTGGATAATTCAGCAACAACGAAAGTCAGTGATGAAGTTTTAGAAGAAATGTTACCTTATTTAAAAGATGAATTTGGAAATCCATCAACTTTGTATTCAATTGGTCGTGAATCTAAAAAGGCTTTGGAAGAAGCTAGACAGAGAGTAGCAAATGCAATAAATGCAAAAAAAGATGAAATTTTTTTCACCAGCGGTGGATCAGAATCTGACAATTTGGCTATTAAAGGTATAGCTTTCAAATTACAGAAAAAAGGAAAACACATTATAACTTCTGATATTGAACATCCTGCAGTAAAGGAAACTCTGCATTTCTTGGAATCCTTGGATTTTAAGGTAACCTATTTGCCAGTATATGAGAATGGTATAATTAAAATTGAAGATTTAAAAGAAGCAATAACTCCAGAAACAATTTTAATCACTATAATGCACGGAAATAATGAAATTGGTACATTACAACCGATTGAGGAGATTGGTAAAATTGCTCATGAAAATGGAATTGTATTCCACACTGATGCAGTTCAGACTTTCGGTAAAGTCGAAATAGATGTTGAAAAACAAAATATTGATTTATTGTCTGTATCATCCCATAAGATTAATGGTCCTAAAGGTGTAGGTGCTATTTATATTAAAAAAGGCATTAGATTAATACCTCTTATTCATGGTGGTGGTCAGGAAAAAGGAATTAGGTCAGGAACTGAAAATGTTGCAGGTATTGTAGGTTTTGGAAAAGCAGCTGAACTTGCTTGTTCACAGCTAGATGAACATGCACAGAAATTATCCAAAATTACTAATGAATTAACTGAAAAAGTATTGGATACTATTCCTGAATCTTATTTAAATGGTGATAGAATTCAAAGATTACCTAATGTAGTCAACTTCCGTTTTACAGCTATTGAAGGGGAATCTTTAATTTTATTATTGGATTCAAAAGGCTATCAGGCTTCTACAGGTTCTGCTTGTTCATCTAACACATTAGAAGCTTCACCTGTATTAACTGCTTTAGGTTTAGATCCAGTAAATGTTCATGGCTCTTTAAGAATATCTTTAGCTCCTGAAAGTGATGAATTTGATGTTGATGAATTTGTAAATATTCTTAGTGAAGCTGTTAAAAGATTAAGAGAAATGTCACCTCTTTGGAATCAAGAGCTTGATTATGATGGCGTAATGTGTAAAAAACATGATGATTGTAGGAGATGTTAATATGGATTATAGTGAAAAAGTAATGGATCATTTTGCAAATCCAAGAAATTGTAAAAAAATGGAAAATCCTGATGGAGTTGGAACTGTTGGAAACCCAACATGTGGAGATTTAATGACAATTTATATTAAGGTTGATGGTGATGTAATTTCTGATATTTCATTTCAGACATTTGGTTGTGGTGCAGCTATCGCAACCAGCAGTATGATTACAGAAATAGCTATTGGAAAAACTTTGGATGAAGCTTTAAAAATCTCACGTAATGATGTGGCTGAAGAACTTGACGGTCTCCCCCCTATTAAAATGCATTGTTCAAATCTTGCAGCAGATGGTCTTCAAGCAGCTATAGAAAACTATTATGAAACCCATCAAAGTTAAATACTTATGGCGATATACATAAGTACATCTATATAATGGAGATGTTTAATATGGCAAAAATATTAAAATGTGATGATTGTGGAAGTATTATTCAAGTTTTAGCTGAAGACGATGGCGATGCATGCGATACTCATATGTTTGAGTTCCCTGCACAAACTGAAGGAGAAAAATCCCCTAAACATAAACCTGTTGTTGAAATTGATGGAAATAAAGTAACAGTTAAAGTCGGTGAAGCTGCCCATCCAATGGATGATGACCACTATATTCAATTTTTAATTGTTGAAGCAGGTGCAGAACAATATGCTAAATGCTTCAAACCAGGGGATGTTGCCGAAGCAACTTTTACAGTAAACTCTGCTGCTGATGTTAAAGCATTAGCTTTCTGTAATTTACATGGTCTTTGGTCTAGTGAATAGATTTTAAGATTTATTTCTTAAAATTTTTCTTTTTTTTATTTAAAATTTTTTTTCATAACAAATCTTAATAATATCTTTTTAATATATATTATAATGTGTCAGATTATAGTAAAGTGATAATTTTTATTATTATTCTAATCGTTTTTTCAGGTGCTGTAATCTATTTATATAATAGTGAAAGTAGTATGAACCAATCAATGCCTGATATTAGTTCAAGTGTTGTTTCTGGGGATTCAGATTACAATAGTGCCGTTGATTTATTAAATAATAAGAATTATGGTGAATCAAAGAACAAAGCTATTTCAGCGAAAAATAATTTTAATCGGAGTATGATTCAATTGTTGGATATTAAAAATAATTTTACTTCCGATACTAATGATGTTCATAAAAATTATATTAATGCTGTGTTAAATGAGCTTGAACTTAAAATAAATGCTACTGATCATTTATTGAAAGCTATTGATAATTATAAAAATCATAAAAATAGTACTGGAAATGACTATTCAAATCAAGCTAATGAATTAATGCATGAATCTTTGGAATTCCAAAATGTTAGAAATAATCTAGTTAAAGAAAATCCAAATCTATTTAAATGAGGTTTTTAAATGAAGAAGAATTGTCCAAAATGTAATGGTCTTGGATCTATTGTTGTAGATTATAAAGAATGTTCTAGCTGTGGAGGAACTGGTTATGAAGATGACTCTTTTGATGTTGGAAATCATTTTAAAGGAGTAAATAATAATGCTAGAGCAAAATTTGATTTAGGTGCAGACCAAGATGTTCCATGTGAAGTATGTAATGGAAAGGGCCAGGTTGAAGTTTATGAAGACTGTGCTTATTGTAATGGGACCGGCCAAATTAATGTTTGTAATGATTGCGGCAAAATTTTAGATGAAAAATATGATGTTTGCTCAGAATGTGGAGCTAAACGTAAGAAAAGAAAAGAAGCTGAAGAAAAACGTTTGGCTCGTGAAAAAGAGGTTAAAGATGTTTATATTTTAGATCCATTATGTGAAATGAGTGATATGGATCGTGATAAGTTATATAAAGGTAAAATTACTAGAATTGAAAAATATGGTGCATTCGTCACTTTAAATAATAATGTTTGGGGATTGATGAGAGGAGAAGTTTCCGGTTATAATGTCGGTGATGAAGTAATTGTTTTTATCACTTCTATTAAATCCAGGGAAGGAAAAATTGATTTTGCCCCAGCATATGTTAGAAATCACAGAATTGTCAAGTTAACTAAGTCTATTCCCCGTACTGTTATTGAGGATTTGGACAGTAAAATGGGTAAAATGGTTCGTATTGATGGTGAGGTTTTACAAGTTCAGCAGACATCCGGACCTACAATTTTCACTGTTACTGATGAAAGTGGTGTGGCTGAGGTAGCTGCTTTTGATGAAGCGGGTGTTAGAGCTTATCCTGAAATTTCAGAAGGTGACGCTGTTGAGATTTTAGGTGATGTAAATCAGCATGGTGGAAAGACACAGATTGAGTCATCTTCAATGGTAAAGCTTGAAGGAACTAAAAAGGAAGATATTTTAAAGTTAATTGATGATGCATTAAATGAGAAGGCCAAACCTGAAGATGTTGATTTCTTGGTCAAAAGTGTTATTTTAAACAAACTCAAACCTAAGATGAGGGAGGCTGCTCACAAAATCAGAAGAGCTATTCTTGACGGTAGGACGGTTTTACTCAGACACCATAATGATGCAGATGGAATATGTGCTGGTGTAGCAATGGAAAAGGCAGTTGTTCCATTAATTGAAGAAATAAATCCTAGTAATGATGCACAATATTATTATTTTAAACGTTCTCCATCTAAAGCTCCTTTTTATGAGCTTGAAGATGTTGTAAAAGATTTATCATTTGCTTTGGAAGACCAGGAAAGACATGGTCAAAAATTACCGTTAATTGTTTTATTGGATAATGGTTCAACTGAAGAGGATATTGTTGCATTAATGCAGGCTAAAATCTATGATATTGAAGTTGTTGTAATAGACCACCATTCTCCGGGTGATTTATTGACTGTAGATGAAAGGGACGGTGAAATTGTTGGGTCTACAGTTGCTGTTGATGAATATGTTGATACTCATGTAAATCCATATCTTGTAGGTGGAGACTCACAGTTGACTGCAGGTGCTTTGGCAACTGAAGTTGCACATATTGTAAATCCTAAAGTTAAAGAGCTAATTAAACACCTCCCGGCTATTGCGGCATTAGGAGACCGTGCTGAATGTGGTGAAGTCTATCAATATTTAGAACTTGCCTACGAAAAGAACTTCACTCAAGAGCATTTGGCTAAAATTGCTGAATGTATTGATTTTGAGTCATATTTCTTAAGGTTTATGAATGGTAGGGGAATAATGGATACTATTCTTGCTGTTGATAATTTTGATAAGCATTATAAAATGATTGATGCTTTATATAGAGAATATGAAAAAAGAATAGACACTCAACTTAAAGCTGTTCTTCCAAATATTGAAACTACACAGTTTGAAAATGGTATTTACTTTAATATGATTGATGTTGAAAAATTTGCACATAAGTTCACTTTCCCCGCACCTGGAAAAACCTGCGGATTTGTCCATGATAGGATGATTAAAGAAATTGGTGAAGATAAACCTATTGTTACATTAGGCCATGGTCCTGACTTTGGTGTATTCAGGGCAACTGATGCAGTTAATGAAGAATTTGGATTTAATGTTAACGATATTGTTTCTAATTTGGCTGTTAACATACCTTCAGCCGGTGTTGATGGTGGAGGCCACGAATGTGCAGGTTCTGTAAAATATATTGAAGGTTTGGGTGAAGAAATATTATCAGAAATAGTTAATGAAGTTAAATCCTTATCGAAAATATAAATTGATTTTTATGGAGTTTTGGAATTATTGTCATAATTGTGGAAAAAGATTAATGCCTAATGAAGAATTCTGTCTTTCATGTGGTATTAAAACAATTTTTAAAGAAAATGAGGACATTTATATTTTCACTCCCCCAATCCATAATATTGGCTTTTTTGATTTGGGCATTGACTTTTCCCCATACATTATACGTGATGCTGATTTTAAATATGATATCTGTTCATGCGGTTACTTGAATAATATACATAATGAATTTTGTCCTCATTGTGGTGTTAAACGTATTGGAAAGGGATTATCCAAATTTATTAAACGTTTTGAAAGACCAGTATTTAATATTGATGATTTTGAAGGTAATGTTGGTATAATTTGTGAATGTGGGGCCGTTAATTTACTTGATAGTGAATTTTGTGAAATGTGTGGCCATAAATTACATAAAGAATTAAAAAGCGATGATACTTATGCTAATTTTGAATTAGAATATGAAAATCCGATTTTTTGCAGTTGTGGTGAAGAGAATTCAGAAGATAGCCAATTTTGTGAAAACTGTGGTCTTCCTTTAGATTCCTATAAAAACATAGATAATATTAAAATATTATGTGTTTGTGCTGTTTTAAATGAATCGACATCTGATTTTTGTGTAGAATGTGGTAATAATCTGAATGAAGAAATTGTTAATATTATTTGTGTTTGCGGAACTACTAATTCTGTTAACTCTAGGTTTTGCTCTTCCTGTAAAAAACCGCTGAATCCTGATAGATTAATAAAGTCTAAACTTGTATGTGATTGCGGTAAAATAATGGAGTTTAATTCTGAATTCTGCCCTAATTGCGGTAAAAATATTAAAAAGGTTATAAATCGTAAAAAAAATTTTTCAAAGACTATTAAATCTGTTAAAGATATTTTGCATGGTGTATAAATGAAGAATTGTGATGTTTGTGGAACTTTTAATCTAGATGAGAATAACTATTGTACTCATTGCGGATGCAGAATAGTGAATGAAAATATCTGTCCCTTTTGTGGTGTAAAAAATCCTGATTCCAGTAATGTTTGTATTAGTTGCCATAAGCAAATAACTCCAATAGCTATTGATAGTTTTGATGTTTTATTCAGTGATTATAATCGTTCATTATTGTTAAATCCTAATTTCAGCGTTGAAGATTATTTTAACATATTAAAGAGCATGTTTAAAAAATTGGATTATATTGAAATTTCAGGCAAGACTCCTAAAGAGAAAGTATTACAAATTGCTAATGTTTTCACTCCGGTTATTCCCAAATCTAACGGTTTGGTTTATGGCGAGTATGGAAGCCCTGTTATTTTTTATGATGACCGTTTAGATGAAAGTCTTCAAATTTCTACTATCATTCATGAATTAGCTCATTTCTTATTATTTGACCTTAGCGTAAATATATTATGTGAAATTCTAGATATTGCCCCATCTCCTGTTATTAAAAGTTTCATTGATCACTTTCTAATAGATTCCGAGGTTGAAATTATCAATGAATTTTATGCCCACAGTGTTGAGAATAGGTTTATTCCATTAAAATATCAGGATTTCAATTCTTTTTTCATGTGCATTTCAAAATTAGGATTTTCTGCAGATGATGTTGAAGATTTTATAGTGTTGGGTAATTCTTTGGCTCATGATATTATTTTTTTCTTGCAAAAATATATTGATGATAATTTGAGAGAATCTATCAAATTACAATTTAAAATCGATATGAATGAACCTAATACTATTTCTTTCAATTATAATAATGAGATATTGCCACATGAAAAAAAGAATACTGTTTATATTGGTTTGATGGTTTATTATTTTGAAGTATTTTATCTTGATAAAGAAGCAAGAGGGGAATTAGAATATACAAAGTATAAATATGAAGATTAAACTAATCTTCCTTATCTTTTATAGTGTCTAATACCTCTTTCCCAGTATCTGTTAATCTGTATAACCTTCCCTTACGAGCTTCTTCGTTTATACATTCAACAATCTCTTTATTCTTAAGTTCGCTGAGTACTTTTGAAATGTGATTTGTTCTAATACCACTATCTTTGGCTATGTTTGTTGGTATTTTTACTTCATCTCCAATTGATTTTAATGTTTTTTCTCTATATTTTGAGATTTGTACATATGAGGTTAATTTCAAAAGCTCATCATTTTCTTTACTCATACTATTTATTTTATTTGTTCTAATATAAAAGAGTTTACACTTTTTAAAGTTTATCTTGTATTTTTTGTATTATTTCTATGCACTGTTGTATATTTATGTACATTAATTTTTTGTTTATAAATTAATAATTTATTGTGTTTAAGATGCTATCTAATTGTAATTTCTTTTAATATTTTATTTATTTATTATAATTTTTATTAATTATTTTATAGTTTATTGTACATTGATATATTTTTATTTTTAATCACAATAAATGTATACTTTTATAATAATGATTTTAGAACTTATGATTAAATTATTATTAAAATATGTGTAAAAATATTTAAGGTATAAATTTTAAAAATATTAATATAAAATTAATTTGATTAAGGATATTATGAAATGTAATGAGTGTGGTTTTGAAAATAAGGATACTGCAAAATTTTGTAGTAAATGTGGAAAACCATTAGGAATGCCACCAAAACCTGAGAATAAGAATAATTCCAAAATAATTATTGCTGCATTGGTAATTATTATTCTTATTTTAGCAGTTTCAATTGGTTATTTTGTATTAACTAATAATTCTCAAGGTTCTCACGTCCAATCAGCTTCCAACAATAATGTAAATAAGGCTCCTAATAATAATTCTCAGCAAGCGCCTTCCACTCAATCAAATCAACAGAAAGAATGGAAGTTAATAGGATCTTATTCCGGCTCCGGAAGTGGTAGTCAATCAATTAGTGTTCCTCCTGGGGAAATAATGGTTAAAATATCTGCATTTCCAATTAAAAATTATGCAACGAATCATTTACATGTAAATGGAGCAGGTCAATCTGTTGGTGTTGACTGGGGTTCAACGAGTGCTGTAGAAACAAGATCTGATTCTAGAACTTTTAACTTATCCTCACAACAGACATTTACAATTGATTACTATGAAACTGTTAGTTGGCAAGTAGAATTCTATAGATACCAATAATTTTTTATATCGTGATTATTTAATCACTTTTTCTTTTTTTTTATGATGATATCTTGTTATTAAAAAATGTAATTGCAAATATTAATATAAAATAAAATATAAAATATAAAATAATTTTTCATATAATATATTATTATTATTCAATTATTATACAAATTTGATTTAATAATATTGGATGGGGTTATTATGGGTTTAAAAACAAAGATATTTTTTATATTCTGTTTATTATTGGTTGCAATTCCCCTGTGTTTTGCAAATGATGATGCAAATTTAAACGTAACATTATCTGCTAGTGGTGAGGATTATGAGGATAATCTGTTAAAGGAAGATGATGATTATATTCATATATATGTTAATGCTTCAGCAGCTTCCCCGGGTAATGGTACACAAGAGGCTCCTTATCAAAATTTATCTAGTGTAAACTATGAATTTAAAGATAAAACAGCATTACACATTGCTGATGGTCATTATAATTATAATTATTCAGGTAATACAAGCATGTTAATTTATACCAATGTTAAATTTATAGGTGAAAGTGTTGAAAATACAATCCTTGATTTTTCTGGGGGTGGAATTTTTGCATTCATTGAATGGGATTCAAATATTTATTTTGAAAATATTAGGTTGTTCAACACTCCAGTTAATCTAATTAGTTATAATGGTCAACGACAATATGGTGGTAAATTTGAAGGAGTCAATGTTACTTTTGAAAACTCCAAATCCATTGCATCAAATGGTGTAAATTATATTGGAGGAGCAATTAGCTGTTCGGGTGAACTAAAATTAACCAATTGTATTTTTAAAAATAATTCCGCAGATCTTGGTGGTGCTATTTTCGCATTGATTGGTGGTGAGATTACTAATTGTACTTTTATCAATAATACTGCAAAAGAAGATGGAGGTGCAATATTTGCCCCTTATAAGGAAATTTTGATTTTTGATTCATCATTTATTAATAATACTGCTTTGGATGGTGGTGGAGCTATTTATGCTCAAACAACTCTTTCAATCATTCATTCAAATTTTACATACAATTATGCATTACATGGTGGTGCCATAACTTCTGTCAGTAGTCCATCTTTCTATTTGAAGGATGTTAATTTTATCAACAACTCTGCTGAATTGTCTGCAGGTGCAATATATTCTATGTTTTCAAAAAACTATTTCTATGATTCTTATTTTATAAATTGCAGTTCATTGATTGGTGGTGCTATTTGTGATTTAAACTCTTTTTCTGTATTTTCAGGTTTAAACTTTAAATCAAATAAGGCAACTAAAGGCGGTGCAATCTATAAGATGTACAATACTATCTCAATTAATGATTCCACATTTATTTCAAATAGAGCGAATGATGGTGGTGGACTGTACATTGATTGGGTTGATTCAGCTATTTTAAATAATTTGTCTTTGAATAGCAACGCTGCTGATTATGGTAGAGATATTTACTGTTTGGGCAATATTAGTAATATTAACATAACTAATGTTTTTTCACCAGATTTATTTAATGTAACTTTTGTCGATTTAATTCAAAGGGATGGTAATTATGATATCTTTGAAATTAATGATGACCCTGTTGTTTTCGACAGCAGATATGATATGAGGGATTATGGTTATCTTACTGAAGTTAAAGATCAGGAAACTGAAGGTAATTGCTGGGCTTTTGCATCAATAGCTGCTTTGGAATCCTGTATATTAAAAGCTAATGGTACAGCTTATGATTTTTCTGAGGAAAATTTAAAAAATATAGTGGCAATGTTTTCAGATTATGGTAATTTGGGAGCCCGTCCTAATTCCGGCGGAAACTTATTTATGGCAATCGGCTATTTTGCAAGTTGGCTGGGTCCGGTATATGAAAAAGATGATGTCTATTCATCAAATGCATTATCATTATTATATGATGCCGTAACTCATATTCAAAATGTTCTTTTTATTCCAAGAACATCTTCTACTGATAATGATAATATTAAGGAAGCCATAATGAAATATGGTGCCGTTGTAGTTAATATGTTTTATTCAGATGCCTATCTTAGTAATGATGGAATATCTTATTATTTGCCTAGCTATAATGGTATGAATCATGAGGTAACGATTGTAGGTTGGGATGACAATTATTCTAAAGAAAAATTTAATCGCCGTCCTCCTGGAAATGGTGCATTCATTGTTCGAAATAGCTGGGGTCCGGATTGGGGTGAAAACGGTTATTTCTATGTTTCATATTATGATGCATCTTTTGCAAGAAATACTATTCAGCCACCATATACATTTGTTTTTAATGATACTAATCATTATGATAAAAATTATCAGCATGAGATTCAAATTTCTAATTTTAATGATGGATTTCCCAATCCGTTATATATAGGAAATTCATTCGTGGCTGAAGATGATGAATTGATATCTGCAGTTTCAACTTATTTCAGTGATTATTCTAATTATACAATAAATATATATGTTAATGCTAATTTAAAGCATTCACAATCTGGCAGTGTTCCTTCTGGTTATTCCACTATTTCTTTAACCAAATATGTTCCAGTTAAAGAGAACGATACCTTTGATATCATCTTTGAAATAAAGAGTTTAAATCAACCTCGACCATTATTATATTTTTTTAACTATGATCAGAATTCACGTATAGCTCAAAAAGGGGTGTCTTTTTATTCTAGAGATGGTAAAATATGGTATGATGCAGGATACGAAAATGTGGTATTGCCAATTAAGGGATTTACCAAATATGGAAAATTAAACACTACTCTTGAGGTCAGCGGTTTGGATAGCTATTGGACTGTTAATAAGGATGTTACTTTGGTGGCCAAGGTGAAAAATGAGTATGGTGATTATATTAATGAGGGTAATGTGACCTTTTGGATTGATGGTGTTAAATATAGCGTTGCTTTGAGTAATTATACTGCAAATAAGACCGGCTAAAACAGCACTATCTTTGTCTTTGGATAAGGATGTGGTGTTTGATGGGGATTCTTTCTCCGTAAAAGCTAATGTTAATGCTAGTCAGGGTAAGGTGAAATTTTATCTTAATAATGTTTTGAAAGGTACTGTTGACGTTAACAGTAAAGGTATGGCCTCTTTGACTTTAAATGGTCTTTCTTACGGTAATTACACCATAACTGCAGAGTATACGGATGAAAAAGGCTATTATTTGAATAGTTCTAATAAAACTACTTTTAATATATTTATAAAATCTATTTTGGAAGTTAGTGGTCTAGATAGTGATTGGACGATTAATAAGAATTTTAATCTTGTGGCTAAGGTGAAAGATCAGTTTGGTGATTATATTAATGAGGGTAGTGTGTCCTTTTTGATTGATGGTGTTAAATATACTGTTAGTTTGAGTAATTATGCTGCTAGTAAGACTGTTTCATTTTCTCAGGCTGGAAAACATAATATTACGGTTTTATTTAATCCGGTCAAGTATTATTATCCTTCTAATGTTGTTTCCAAGTTGATTAATATTATCCGGTTAAAACGGTATTGTCTTTGTCTTTAGGTAATGGCACTTTGTTTGTTGGTGATTCTTTGTCTGTAAGGGCTAATGTTAATGCTAGTCAGGGTAAGGTGTTGTTTTATCTTAATGATGTTTTAAAAGGTACTGTTAATGTTAACAGTAAGGGCGTGGCCTCTTTAGTTTTAAATGGTCTTTCTATGGGCAATAATAAGTTAACTGCAAGGTATACTGATGATAAAGGCACTTATTTGGATAGTTCTGCTAAAGCTGCTTTTGATGTCTTTATGAAGACCACTCTTGTAGTCAGTGGTCTTGATAGTGATTGGACGATTAATAAGGATGTTAATCTTGTGGCTAAGGTGAAGGATCAGTTTGGTGGTTATATTAATGAGGGTAGTGTGTCCTTTTTGATTGATGGTGTTAAATATACTGTTGGTTTGAGTAATTATGCTGCTAGTAAGACTTCTTAATAATGTTTTGAAGGGTACTGTTAATGTTGACAGTAAAGGTGTGGCTTCTTTAGTTTTGAAAGATCTTTCTTATGGTACCTATAATTTAAATGCTAAATTCAGCGATGACAAAGGTACTTATTTGGATAGTTCTGATAAAGCTACTTTTGATGTCTTTATTAAAACTATTTTAGAAGTTAGTGGTCTTGATAGTGATTGGGTGATTAATAAGAATTTTAATCTTGTGGCTAAGGTGAAAGATCAGTTTGGTGGTTATATTAATGAGGGTAGTGTGTCCTTTTTGATTGATGGTGTTAAATATACTGTTGGTTTGAGTAATTATGCTGCTAGTAAGACT
>CACXWH010000034.1 GCA_902771225.1 uncultured Methanobrevibacter sp.
TTTCATGCCTAATAGTCAAGGAAAATCCACATATTATTATGAATGGAAATGCTTTGACGAAAAAATAGGCATGGCCTAAGAATCTCCGGCTTCTACAAGTCGGAGAGGTTCAAGTAACGAAAACATTTCACATATCATATCTAAAGTTTTTAACATAGTAAAGAGTCAATTTTATTAAAAATAAAACTTATACTACTTATTTTGATTTTTTTCATTGTTTCAATGGAGTGAGTTGTCTATAGTATTATGCTAGTTCATTTCCATATTCTTGTTATTATATATCGTCATTTAATTTTTAAAAATTGGATATTTTCGTTATAAAATAAAAAGAAATCTGAAATTTCTATGAATAATTTTTTGTGTTTAACAAAATATTTAAATACTTTGTGGAATAATATAATTATGTCGGAAGTAGGAAGCCGACTTCCGAGTAATAAGAAAAAATTATTTTATTAATATATTATATGAGAGAAAAGATACAATGGATGTTTTTAGTGCAGGTGATACAGCATGGGTTCTTATAAGTACTCTTTTAGTATTATTAATGAGTATTCCAGCTGTAGCATTTTTTTATGGAGGATTAAGTAAAAAGAAAAATGTTTTAAATACGATGTTTTTAAGTTTCATTGCATTTTCAATACTTAGTGTTATTTGGGTTATCTTTGGATATCAATTTGCATTTGGTGAGCCATCACTATATGGTTTTATAGGTTCACCAACTAATTTCTTGTTAAAAGGAATTGGATTAAATGATTTAACCGGATCAATACCTACTTTAGTATTTATAATGTTTCAATGTGCATTTGCAGGTTTAACAGCAGCATTAATTTCAGGTGCACTTGTCGGAAGGATGAAAATTAAAGCCTGGGTAATTTTTGTACCAATCTGGGCTTGTTTAGTATATATCCCTATCGCACACTGGGTGTGGGGTGGAGGATGGCTAATGCAAATGAATGCTTTAGATTTCGCTGGTGGAACTGTTGTTCATATTAATTCAGGGGTTTCAGCATTGGCTGTTGCATTAGTTTTAGGAAAAAGGAAAGATACCTCATTAATTCCACATAATTTAGGTTATGCAGTTCTTGGTGCTGCATTGCTTTGGTTTGGATGGATGGGATTCAATGGAGGATCCGGCCTTGCAGCAGATGGTCTTGCAGCTAATGCAATAATAGTCTCTAATGTTTCAGCAGCTACTGCATTAATTGTATGGACAATATTGGATACATATATTGTTGGTAAACCAACTGTTTTAGGTGCAATATCCGGTGCTGTAGCAGGTTTAGTTGCAATCACTCCTGCAGCAGGTTTCGTTGACGTATCTGGCGCATTAATTATTGGTGCTGTTGCTCCATTCGTTTCATACTTCGCTATCTATATGCTTAAAGCAAAAATGGGATATGATGATGCTTTAGATGTATGGGGTATACATGGTATGTCTGGAATATGGGGTGCAATTGCAACAGGTATATTTGCAGTACCTGCAATTGGCGGAACTGCCGGTTTATTGTATGGAAATCCCGGTCAGGTCATAATTCAAGTTATTAGTGTAATCGCTACAATGATATATGCATTTACTATAAGTTTCGTTCTTGCTAAAATTCTTGATAAAGCAATGGGCGGAATCAGAGTTGAAGAATCAGAAGAAATCGGAGGACTTGATACAAACCTCCACGAAGAATCAGCATACAATCTTAACTAGGATGATTTAAATGAAAAAAATAGTTGCAATAATAAGACAGGAAAAATATCAGGATGTAAAAAATGCATTATCCGCAGTAGGCTGTGAAGGTATGAACATATCTGAAGTCAAAGGAAGAGGAAGTCAAATCGGAATTAAAGAATCCTATAGGGGTTCGAGTTATTGCATTGACTTGATTCCTAAAACCCGTATTGAAATAATTGTAAAAGATGAAGGTGTTGATTTGATTGTAGATACAATAAAAGAATCAGCACGAACCGGAAATATTGGGGATGGAAAGATTTTTATTTCTCCTATTGATAATGTTATCAGAATAAGAACGGGTGAAGAAGGTGACAGTGCGGTATAATTCCGCACTATTGCCATTAAATTTTGTTTTACTTATTAAAATTTACTTGATGTGGAATTTAAACTCTCTTTTTAACTTAAAATTAATTTTTTCAAAGATATTTATTTTCAATTTTGTATTTCAGATATTAAATTTATACTTTTTTTCATCGTTAAAGCATATTTTAAAAATTTCATATTATTTTAATCAATATATTATAGATTATGGAAGAAAGAGGTCATGAAAATAATTGCTAAATAAAATATCTAAAAATAAAAAATAAAAATCAGGGTCATGAGAAATTAGGTAACAAATTCTGTATCATTAAACAAACAAAGAAACCATAGAAAAATGAATATAAATTTGCACCATAATTTAATCAGTATTTATAAAAAAGAGGTGCAGTTATTTATCCTGAACCACACCATAAATATCATTAATGTTAACCCAAGCTGTAACTCCTTTAGTTTCATAGAATACGCCATTGCGGTATTCTCCTTTCACATCTTTATTGTCGCTGGTTAGATATACTTGATCGCCTTTGATGTCTGAAACTCTTTTGATAATATTACCGTATTCTGTTGAGTTGGCAACTACAATATTGTTAACTTGAATATTTTTAGTTTTTTTGACTATTACAGTATCGCCATCGTTTAATGTAGGATACATTGATGTTCCGTGAACGTGGAATAATATTGGAATTTCATTTTTACCTACAGATGAATCAAGATTAACTTTAACATTATCTAATCCATGATTAAGGCAGATTCTTAAAATTCCCTGTTTTAAGTTTTTCGCATCCCCTGTTGTATTGTTCATTGTTTGAAATGTATAATCACAGATTTCTTTATTTACTTCGTTTGTATCAACTCCGGCAAATGGTGAAACTATTATCTGGGAGGTTACATTTTCACCATCCATGTATACATTAACAGATTCCCCTACAAATAGGAAATATCCTGTGAAAAGAATAAAGATAATTAATACGATACCTATAAAAATACCCTTTTTACTCATTTTAATCACTTATCATTCCATGATATTTAAATCCATATTTAATAATGCTCGCATTGTTTCAATATCAATTTGACCTGGTGCTGTAACATCTCTGCCTGCTGCAAATGTAATCGGTGAGTTAAATTTAGATGCCATAACTCTTGTATAACTACCTAAATCACTCATGGAGATAGCAATCGTATCTTCACAATGGGAAAGAATAGCTAATATCTTTAAAGTGTCATCTAAATCATTAGGCATGAATGCAACTTTAGCAATATCACCAAGTTCTCGTTCTTTGTTAACGATATATGTTATTTCATCAATTTCTGGGGTTTTTTCAAAGTCATGATATGAAACAATAGTTTTAACTCCTGTATCATGAATCATATTAATATATTCATCATTACTTTGAAGTTCAATATCCACATATTCAACCAAATCACTACATTTATATAAAATATCAATTCTTTCTTCTTCTGATCCTTTAAATGACCCGCCTTCTGTTGATATTCTATTAGTTGCAATTATGGGAAAATTAATTTCTTCAATCACTTCTTTAATTTCCATTATATTTGGATTTTCAAGCGCGTCAATTCTGAACTCGAGAATATCTGCACCTTTTTTAATACAATCGTTTGCAACTTCTATTACTGCATCAATTTTACTTTCAAAAATTGGAATAGCTATTTTGGTTTGTGAATACATCAATAAATATTTTTGAATATAGTTATTTATTAATTTTTTCTATGGACTTTTGAATTTAATGACTTAAATTTAAATAAATTAAGAAACATAATATATTACAGATAAAATTTTATAATTTTATTATTTCATTAATTAAAATTTAAAGGTGTTAATTTGAAAGTTATAGCTATAGGTGCCGATATTTCTAAAAATGATGTGTCCTGTAGTACTTCATTAGTAAATAATGTAGAAAAAAATCTTTTTAAACTCACTGAGTTGGGAGCCAGTCATTCTGCATTAACAAATGTCACTGGTGATGATATTGTAGTTAGTGCATTTGTTGAAGATGACTTAGTTGAAACTATTAACGAAGCTATTGTTAATATTTTAATAGACTGTGCTGAAAATTTAGGAGATTTGTCTGGGATTTCAGATAATGAATATGATGCTGGTGAAGGAATTTCCTATGCTGAGGCTAAATTCCGCCCGGGTTATTATCCTGATGCTATTATTTTGGGATTTGATACTTATGGTGGGGAGCCTTTTGTTGGCGATGTTGCAAATTCAGCAATTGAAGCTGCAAAAGGAATGGAAAATTTAACTGATGTATCTGATTTAATTGAAGCAAAAACCCGAAAGATTCCGGGAGTAGGATATGTTTCTTCTGAAACTGATGATCCGGTTGTGGTTGCTACAGTTGAAAATATAGAATCTGTTGGTGTTATAGCTGGTGCTATGATGGGAGCGGCTCTTGGTAATAAAAATACTTATTTGGTTGAAAGAGGAACAACCTGTAATGTATTGCCAGGTAGTGTTATCTTTTCTGCTACTGCATTTATGAATGGTAATGTCATTGATTTAGCTGTTCCATTTCAAAATAAAACAAGAATTTTACGATAATTAGGGATGTTATATTATGATTTTATTAGATGAAAATACAAAATGTTTGGTTCAAGGAATCACCGGAAAACAAGGTTCTTTCCATACAGAACAAATGTTAAAATATAATACTTGTATTGAAGCAGGTGTAACTCCAGGAAAAGGAGGACAAGAATTTTTAGGAGTTCCAATTTTCAACTCTATTGAGGAGACTGTTGAAGAAACTGATGTTAACTCTTCAATTATTTTTGTTCCTGCAAAATTTGCAAAAGATGCTGCTTTTGAATCAATCAGACATTTAGATTTGGTTGTAATTATATCTGAACATATTCCTGTTCATGACAGTTTAGAGATTATGGCCTATGCTAAACAGATGGATACTACTGTAATAGGTCCAAATACTCCGGGTGTTATATCTCCTGGTGTAGGTAAATTGGGTATCATGCCAACACATATCTTTGATGAAGGTAATGTTGGTGTAATTTCAAGAAGCGGTACTTTAACTTATGAAATTGCAAGTGAGCTTACACGTGCAGGAATTGGTCAAAGTACATGTGTAGGTATTGGTGGAGACCCTGTAATAGGAACTAATTACATTGATATTCTTAAAAGATTTGATGCTGACGATGGAACGGATGCTGTTGTTTTAATTGGTGAAATTGGAGGTAATGCTGAAGAAAAAGCTGCTGAATTCATTAAAAATGAAATGACAAAACCTGTTGTATCTTATATTGCGGGAAGAACCGCACCTCCTGGAAAAAGAATGGGCCATGCAGGAGCTATCATTCAAGGTAATACTGGTACTGTTACAAGTAAAACCGAAGCTTTAAATAGTGCGGGTGTTGAAGTAGCAAAAATGCCTTCAGAAATTGTTGATTTACTTAAAAAGGAAATATAATATGAATAATTCAGAGATTATTGATAAATTATTGTCTGGTGAAATAAAGCTTTACCAGGTTGACCGTGAAGTTTCAGCAAAAGAAGCTACAGATATTAGGCGTGAATTTTTAGAAAAGAAATATTCTATTGATTTGGATAATATTTCAAATTATACTTTGGATATGGAAAGGGCTTCAGCTAGGAACATTGAAAATTCAATAGGAGTTTTGCAATTGCCTATGGGTATTGCAGGTCCTCTAAAAGTCAATGGAGATAACTGTAATCGTGAAGTTTTTGTTCCTCTTGCAACTTCTGAAGGAGCACTTGTAGCTTCAATTAATAGGGGTGCATCCACTATTACTGCATCAGGTGGTGTTAATGCACATGTTCTATCAGATATTATGACACGTGCACCGGTTATTAAAACTCAAGATGCTTCACAATCTATGGAAATAAAACAATGGTTTGTTGATAATTTTGCTGAGTTAAAGGAAATTGCTGAAAGCACAACTTCCCACGGGAAACTTCTAAAGATAGATCCTATTTTAATAGCAGGCAATTATGTTTATCCACGTTTTGTTTACTCAACTGGAGACAGTATGGGTATGAATATGGTTACAATAGCTACCGAAAAAATATTGGATAAAATGGCTAGTGAAACTACAGCCAGACATATTGCATTAAGTGGTAATGCGTGTGTTGATAAGAAACCTGCAGTAATTAATATGGTTGAAGGAAGAGGTAAAAGCGTTGTTGCTGATATTTTAATTCCAAAAGATATTGTTAGTAAAAAATTAAAAACTACAGCTGAGGCAATTGAAGAAGTGAATGTTGCTAAAAACTTAATTGGATCTGCTGTTAGTGGAAGTTTAGCTTTTAATGCTCATTATGCAAATATGGTTGCAGCCATATTTTTAGCCACGGGTCAGGATGCAGCTCATGTTGTTGAAGGGTCATTAGGAATCACGACTGCTGAAGCACGTGACGGAGATTTATATTTCTCTGTCAATTTACCAGACTTGCCTGTTGCTACAGTCGGTGGAGGAACTGGCCTTGAAGTAGCAAAAGAAGGATTAAATATTTTAGGAGTCGCTGGTTCAGGTAAGGCACGTGAGTTTGCTGAAATTGTCGCAAGTACTGTTCTTGCAGGTGAATTGTCATTAGTTGGTGCATTGGCTGCGGGGCATTTAGCAAGAGCACATCAGGAATTGGGAAGAGGTTAAAATGAAGGATATTGATAGTTTACTTTTGCCGGAAATTAACTTGGAAACTGATGATATTATAATGAATATTGCAGTTAGAAAGGATTATTCTGAAATTAAAGACATTGATGAAAGAAAAAGAGTATTTATTAATGATTTAAAAGCATTTATTGAAGAATTTAGTCAAACAGATGAATCTTTGGAATTCATGGCATATTATGATTAATTTTTAGAATTAATTATTTCCAATACTTCGCTAACATTCACTTTAGTTTCATAACATCCTGTCTTTCTAAGCAGAGTACCTTGCGGACAAAAATCAGAAAGCATCATCATCATTTGATTTAAATCTTCATGACATGCAACACCTATAACTGCTTTAAACTTATTTTCCATTACTATTTTTTTAACAAAACTGGATCCTGGTACAATATAGATTTTATACCCTTTAGGTTCAGCATTCTTTTTAATAACTCCGATAGAACATAGTCCACAACAGGTACAGTTAACTCCTTCTTTTTGAAGTGTTGCAGGGCAATCCCTATGTCTTAAGCAATGTGGTAGGAATATTAAAGTTTCTTTAGCAGGGATTTCTTTGAATTTCTTTTTATTAATATCATTTCTTATTTCAATACTCATGTTGTCAATTAAATGTTCATTAAGTTTTAAAAGTTTAGCTATAGATTTAAATGGAGAATATAATGTATCAATAATAAATAAAATGGCTTTTGGGAATATTACTATGCCTTTTTTAATAAACATTCTTCCAAAGACAATGGCTATTATAAATAAAATAACAATTAGGATTGCTATAAAAACTAATAATTCGCCTAAAATTGTATAAATCCATGTTAAATCAGTCATGTTAAAACCTTTCAATAGTGTAATTTTTAGGTTTTCTATTTAATTCAACACCTTCTGATGTTTTCACAATAGATAATCCTGATAAAGAGTCGCATGAACATAATACATCTTGTTCTGGATGAGTTCCTGGGATAATATTACAGTTTAAATTTACTTTTTCGCCTACAGACAATACTTGGGATAATCTTTTAGTTGATGGATGATTTTTATTCAAAATAACAATTGGTGAGTCTTCTTCACGAGTTAAATAAGCCTGTGCTCTTATAGCTCTTTTATCTTTTTTAAAATTAGAAACAGCTATAATGTCATCTTTTTCAAGGAATTGTACTATTTCCTCATTGTCCTGTGTAGCTATAAATAACATTTTATTATCATGTGCTACTTTTACAACACCGACAGTACCTGTTTCTCCTTCTAAGAATAATATTTCATCATAACTAAAGTTTATATTCATTTCAATCCCAAAAAATAAAAAAAAGAAGAATAAATATTTTATTTATTCTTTACATTCTACATTGTCGCTTTGACAAGATGGACAAACAACTCGTTTACCGAGTCCTTTAAACTCATTTCCACAATCCAAACATCTGTATTTTTTTGTTTTTAATTTTTTCAAATCAATATCGGCCATTGGCCCACCACTAGAACACATTTAAAATCACCTATATTATATTATAATATATTATATAATTAAATTTTTCTTTTGTTTTTTCTTACTTGTAAATCTAGTTGTTTTATCTTGTCAAAAATTCTTTTTTCCTTTTTCACGCTATAGAGTAATCTATAGAAAAATAGTGATTGGTTTAATAAATCATCAGTTTCGTATTCAATGGCTAATTTCTCTAAATTTTCAATGATGAATGTGTCAGGTTCTAATTTAATATGTTTGCTTTTCATTAATTTTTCATATTCATCTTCATCAAATGTAATGGCGTACTTCTCTTCAAGATTATTTAGCCTTTGTATAACAAAGGGATCATTTTCATATTTTAAACTATGTTTATAGCAGGCTATACTTAATTCTATGTTGTTTTCTTCATAATAATAGAATCCAAAATTATTATATATTTTGGCCAGCTCATATCTGGAGTATGCATATTTAAGGGCATCCATATTATAGAAATAAAATTTATTAAATGTTGGTGTTCTCATTTTGTAGATGTCACATAATTCAAGAAGTATCTTTGTTGAAACAGGATTTAATTTAAGCGCTTCTTTTAAAGCTATTTCCGATTCGTCTAGACGTGATGCATCTCTTAAGAGAAATCCATATGCATAATACAAATCTTCTAATGGCTGGTCATCAGGTATGTATCTGAGTTCTTTTTTACATCCTATATATTCATTAAATATCAGTTCTTCTAAAGGGTTTGAAAAGCTGTGGTATTCATTTATTTTATCATTTTCATATAATTTGGGATGTGTCTTTAAAAATGAGTCTAATTTTTCTAAAGCTGTTTTATAGTCATTGTTTTGAATATAAAATTCCGCTTCGATTAAAATCTCTTTAATAGGATTTTCTTCTTCAACAATTCTTATAAACTCTTCTTGCTCTTCAGGAGTTAAACATTCCCAAATCATTCTAGAAATCTCTTTAATTATTTCTGTTGAGTATTCATGAGTTTTATAGATTTCAATTTGGGATATTAAATATTTTCGGTTTAAATCATTGTTCTCTCCGAGATTTCTTTTTATATCTTCAATGACTTTCTGATACATATATAATATTATATGCAATTCATCTTTTAAAATTTTAATATGTCCATGATAAAAGATTTTCAATTCATTTTTTTGTTAGAACATATTCATTTAAATATTAAATTATAATTATATCATAGTTTATTTATTTTTTTTCAATTTATTTTTTTTAAAATTTTCCTACTATTGCATGAATTTCATAAATAAAGTAATCTTTTTATATTACCACAAATCAATATTATTAATGTATAATGGTTATATACAATTATTATAAATTAAGTTTAAAGGTGAAAATATATGTCAAATCAACCAATATTTATTCTTCCTGAAGGAACTGAAAGATATTCTAAAAGAGATGCTTTAAGAATGAATATTACTGCTGCTAAAGTATTGGCAGGTATTGTAAGAACAACTCTCGGTCCTAAAGGAATGGACAAAATGCTTGTTAGTGGTATGGGTGATATCACTATTACAAATGACGGTGCAACCATAATGAGAGAAATGGATATTGCACAACCTGCAGCCCGTATGCTCGTAGAAACTGCTAAAAAACAAGAAGAAATTGTTGGAGACGGAACAACTTCTGTTGTTGTAATTGCAGGTGAATTATTATCTAAAGCTGAAGAATTATTAGAAGATGGAATTGCAACATCCGTTGTTGTAAAAGGATTTAGAAATGCAACTGCAAAAGCAGTGGAATTATTAAATGAAATTGCTATTGATGCTGATGATAAAGAAACTCTTCAGAATGTTGCAGTAACTGCAATGAGTGGAAAAGGATCAGATTATGCAAAAGAACATTTAGCAGGATTGGTAGTTGATGCTGCTTTAAGAATCGAAGAAGACGGCAAATCAGATATTGATAATATTAATATTCAAAGAGTTTCTGGTGATTCTGTAGAAGATTCATTCTTGGCTGAAGGTATTGTAATTGATAAAACTCCTGTTTCTAAAAATATGCCTGAATCTGTTGAAGATGCTAAAATTGCAATCATGAAATATCCTATTGAGTTAAAAGATATTAATACAGATACTAAAATTGACATTACCTCTCCTGATCAATTTGCCTCATTTTTAGATAATGAAGAACAAATGATTAAAGAGTTAGTTGACAAAATTATTGAATCTGGTGCTAATGTATTGTTCTGTCAAAAAGGTATTGATGATTTAGCTGAACATTATCTTAAAAAAGCAGGAATCATGGCCTTTAAAAGAGTTAAAAAATCAGACATGGAAAGAATTGAAAAAGCTACTGGCGCTAAATTAGTCACTGATATTGAAGATTTATCTGAAGATAAATTAGGTAATGCAGGTAAAGTTTACCTTGAAAAGGTTTTCGATCATAAATTAACTTTCATTGAAGAATGTGAAAATCCAAAAGCATCTTCAATTGTATTAAGAGGCAGTACTCGTTATGTTACCGAACAAATTTCCAGAGCTTTAGATGATGCTTTAGGAGTAGTGGCCGCTACAATTGAAGAAGGTAAAGTTCTCATTGGTGGAGGAGCCTGTGAAATTGATTTAGTAAAAGAATTAAGAGATTATGGTGAATCTGTAAGTGGAAGAGAACAATTGGCTATTTTAAAATATGCTGAAGCTTTAGAAGTTATTCCAAAAACCTTAATTGAAAATGCAGGTTTAGATACTATTAACTTAATTGCTGATTTAAAAGCTGCTCACGAAGATTCAAACGCTATTGGAATTAATGTATTCTCTGGTGAAATTGTAGATATGAAAGAAGCAGGAGTAATTGAACCTTTAAGAGTTAAAGTTCAAGCTCTCCAATCTGCAGGTGAAGCTGCTGAGATGATATTGCGTATTGATGATATGATTGCAGCTAAAAATGCATTAACTTCTACTGGTGCTGATGAGTCTGGAAATGATGATAGTGGTATGCCTCCAATGCCTGGTGGAATGGGTGGAATGGGCGGTATGCCTCCAATGATGTAAAATTGTTTTACATCTTTCATTTTTCTATTTTTCTTTATTTATTTCTTTAATTTTTAATTATTATCCTAATATTTTTTTATTTTTAATGTTTGGGTTTGTTTATCTATTGAATTTGATATAATGTGCATTATATTTAGGTATTTATCTTTGATTAAATGTGTCATCGAGGTTATTAAAATCATATAATTTAAACTTTTTATTTGATTATTCACATATATCTTTCTTTATTTCTATATTTTCCTAGGTTTTGAATATTTTTTTTTGAAATTCACTTTATTTAATGCGATTTATTAAATAAATAACTTTATATAGGTGTTTCATAATATATGATAAAATAATGGAAAACGGAGTTTTCCATGATTTGTAAAATACGTTATATGGAGGTAAGTTATTTTGAAAAAACAAATATTTTTGGCATTGTTAATGTCGATTGCATTTTTTTCGGTTGGAGTTATTTCTGCAAGTGAAATAAATGTAAATGATACCTACATTGCTCAAGATTCTTCAGAAAGTTTATTAGCTGTTGATGAGAGAAGTGTAGAATCTGATTCAAACATCCTTTCAATTAACAACGTTGACACGAACTTATATGAAAATTCTATTGGGGAAAATGAATTATCAAAAAAACCGGTTGAAATAAAAGCGCCGGATATAGATTTATTTTATAAAAATGGAACAAGATTTATTGCTGAGTTATCTGATGAAAACGGAAATTATTTGGCTAATCAATCTTTGATATTTACTATTTCTGGAATTGACTATGAAAGAATTACTGACAGTCAAGGACAGGCTTCAGTTGCAATTAATTTAATTCCAGGAGATTATGACTTTATCGTATCTTATACTGGTAATGAAAATTATTTAACTAGTAAAGAAACCGCAACATGTACCGTTTATCCTACTATTGGTGGAGATGATATTGTTAAGTATTATAGAAATGGCACTCAATTTTATGCTACATTTCTAAACAGAGACGGTACTCCTTTAGCTAATACTGATGTTAATTTCAATATTAATGGTGTATTTTATACTCGCCCTACTAATGCTAGTGGTGTTGCAAGGTTAAATATTAATTTACCACCTGAAAATTATATATTAACTGCCATACATCCAGATACTGGATATACATATTCTAATAATGTTTCTGTATTGCCTACTATATTTGGTAGTGATTTAGTTAAAGTGTATAAAGATGAAAACCAGTATTATGCTAAATTTTTAAATGGAGAAGGTGCTCCTTTAGCAAATGTTAATGTTTCTTTTAATATTAATGGAGTATTCTATCATCGTACCACGAATGATGATGGTGTTGCCGCTTTAAATATTAATTTACCTGTTGGTGAATATATATTGACTGCATGCAACCCTGAAGATACATATGCGTTATCAAATATTGTTACTGTATTATCAGTAGTTGTTAATGATATAGAAGTTGATAGTAATATGTCTGATTATGTATCTTATATTGATGATGATATTCTAACTGATGTTGACGAAATAGATGCTGATGCTAATCCATTTGGTTTACCTGATAAAAAAGTATTTATTGATGCAGATGGTGGATCTGATGCAATGAAATGGAAGTTAGCTAATGCATTAAAAGATGCTGGTTGGGAAGTTATTGTAGGAGATACATACAGTAACGCTCATTATGAAGATTACTATATTGTTCCTGAGGATTATGTGCTTGTAAATATATATAATGGTTTTTGTGCAGGAACTATTAGGGAACTTGCTTCAGCTCGTATTCAAAATTTATTAAATAGTAAAAATGTTGTATGTGTTCCAGTTTTCGAAACTGCTGACTGGACCAACCCTCAGGGTATGGCACCGTATCGTTACGGTGATTTTTCAGGTTATTCTGCAGGTCGAGCATGGGATGATTACTTCAGTAATGGCGACCCTTCAATTTCCGATGTGGATCAATTTTTATATTCTAACAATATTAAATATTGTGCATCCCCTACAGTTGAGGGAATAATGTATCAATTTATGCATGGCGGTTATTTCAATAGTGTTGGTCGTTAATTAACTTTATATTAAATAAAGTTTCAGATTTTTAATATGCATCATTGCCTGAGATGAAATGTATTGATGATATGATGTTCTACTGTGATGGTGGGTCTGGAACTTATGATGATGGTATGTCCAATGACTCATGAAAGAGTGGCATACCTCTGATGATGTAAACTTGATTTACATCATTTATTTTTCTATTTTTTCTATTATTATCTTTAATTTTTAATTAATATTTGCATATATTTATTATTTTTTATTTTAATATCTGTTTATTCATTGAATTTGATTTAATACACATTTTATTTTATTATTTGACTTTGATTAAATGTGTTATATTGGTTGATAAAAACATGTGCTTTTAGCTTTTTATTCTATTGTTCAACAGTATTTTTCTTTATTTTCTTATTTTCATAACTATTAAATATTTTTTTTTAAAATTTGTTTCATTTAATACGATTAATTAAATAAATAACTTTATATAAGATATTCTTAATATATTATAATCATAATGGAAAATAGGATTTTTCCATGATTGTAAAATACGTTATAAGGAGGTAAAGTATTTTGAAAAAACGAATATTATTGGCGTTAATAGTATTAATCGCATTTTTGTCGATTGGTATTATTTCTGCAAGTGAAATAAGTGTTAATGATACTTACATTGCCCAAGATTCTTCAGAGAATTTATTGGCTGTTGATGAAGGGGGTGTAGGATCTAATTCTTCAAATATCTTATCAATTAACAACGTTGATACAAACTTGGATGAAAACACTATTGGGGATAATGAATTATCAAGAGACTCTGTTATAATTGATGCGCCGAATATAGATTTATATTATAAAAATGGTACAAAATTTACGGCTACTCTAACAGATGTTGATGGAAATAGTTTAGTTAACCAAAATTTAATATTTACTATTTCTGGAATTGATTATGCTAGAAGTACTGATACGAACGGAAAAGCTTCAATTGCAATTAATTTAATTCCGGGAAATTATGACATTAATGTATATTATGACGGTAATGAATATTTCTTACCTAGTGAAACAACTGCAACTTGTACAGTTTATCCCACTATTTATGGTGAGGATATAATAAAGTATTATAAAAACGATACTCAGTATTATGCTACATTTTTAAATGGAGATGGTACTCCTTTAGCTAATAGTGATGTTACTTTTAATATTAATGGTGTATTTTATACTCGTACCACTAATGCTCTTGGTGTTGCAAGGTTAAATATTAACTTGCCACCTAAGGAGTATATATTAACTGCTATACATCCAGACACAGGATATACCTATTCTAACTCTATCACTGTATTACCTACTATAATTGCTAATGATTTAACTAAAATATATAAAGATGGTAATCAGTATTATGCTACATTTTTAAATGAAGTAGGTTCTCCTTTAGCTAATAGTGATGTTACTTTTAATATTAATGGTGTATTTTATACTCGTACCACTAATGCTAGTGGTGTTGCAAGGTTAAATATTAACTTACTTGCGGGTGAATATATATTAACTGCATATCACCCTAAAGACACATATATGTTCTCTAATCTCATTAAGGTACTTGGGTCATCTGATACATTGTTACTAACTGAGGATTATACATTTAATATAGATGATAAGCAAACTATTGAAGCCATATTAGTTGATGAATTAGGTCATGGTGTACCTAATAAGAGTGTTAATTTATTCCTTGATGATGTTTTGTTTACTAATAGGTTTACTGATGAAGAAGGTAAAGCTTCTTTTGATCTTAATTTGAATCCGGGTAGATATGGTGCTCAATTTGTTTTTGATGGTGATGGAACATATAAATCCTCAAAAGTATCTTCTTCCATTTATATCAAAGAAGGTAAAACTGTCTATTATACTATAGGTAATACTACCCTATTTAGTAATAATTCAGAAAGTGGGCCTGAAAATTTTTCTGTTTCAATCTTTGATGAGAACTGGAAACCTCTTGTAAATAAAATAGTTACTTTCAAATTAGGTATCGCCTATAATAAGACTACTGATGAAAATGGTACTGCAAGATTAAAAATTAATCAGACAGCTGGTATTTACACTGTGAACTTTGAATTTAGGGAGCAAGGTTATCAACATATAACTGATTCCGCTCAACTTTTATTAATTGATAATTCTGAATCTACATTGGTGGGTGAAGATACCACTATCGGTTATGGTTCTGGTGGAAAATTTACAGCCACATTAACCGGAGGTAATGTTAAATTGCCTACCCGAGAAGTAATTTTCAATGTTAATGGAATTAATTATACAAGAATAACTGATGATAATGGTGTTGCTAGCATATCAATCAATCTTCCAGTTGGACAATATCCTATAAAATATTACTATTCAGGAGAAAATAGGATAAATTCTTCATCAGGTGAAGCTAAGGTTACTGTAAAAGAAAGAATTGAAACTTCATTAACTTGGCAGTCTCCAACTTCATTTTCAGATGAAGGTAGTTTTGATTTATCTGTATTATTACGTGATAAAAATAATAATCCTTTAGCTAATAAAGAAATTGTATTTACTGTAGGTACTAAAACTTCCAATGTTAAAACAGATAATAATGGTTTGGCTACATTTAATATATACTTAAATAAAGGTTCCCATCTTGTCTCATATGAATTTTTAGGAGATAATGATTATAATGGTGCAATAGGTTATACTGATGTGACTGTTTCTGACTCTTATAGTTATAATGGATATGGTTATTGGTCATTTGGTGCTGATATGTATAATATCGATTTAGATAATTTTGCATCATTAGGTACAACCGATATTTTATTAAACTTCTATGCATTCACATTATATGGCGAATCTGCTGTAGTGGATTGGATTGCAAATGCTAATGCCCGTGGAATACGTGTACATATTTGGATGCAAGTATTCTATAGTGGTGGAGAATGGGTTAATCCTGTTTCTGGAGGAGCACCTAATCAGGCATACTTCAATAAAGTAATTGAAGAAGCTAAATATTATGCTGGTTTAAAAGGTGTAGCTGGTATCCACTTTGATTATTTAAGATATCCTGGTAATGCTTATCAGACTGCTGGTGGAACCGCTGCTATTACAGAATTCACAAGACAAGCACGTGAAGCATGTTGGAGTGTACATCCTAATATTATAATGTCTGCTGCAGTAATGCCTGAAACTACTGATAATATTCAGTATTATGGTCAGGATATTCCTGCTTTGAGTCAATATTTAGATGTAATTATTCCAATGCAATATAAAGGAAATTATAATGCCGGAACTAATTGGCTTGCTTCAACAACTAGTTGGTTTGTTGCAAACTCACAGGGTGCTAAGATTTGGTCTGGATTGCAATCATATCTATCTGACGATAATCCTACAAAATTATCATATACCGAGCTTTTCGGCGATGCACAAACTGTTGTTGATAAGGGTGCAGATGGTGTTATCTTATTCAGATATGGTTTATCACAATTCTTGAACTTTAATGATTTGGATGGCCATTCTTATGGTGAAGAAGTTACTGTAGATGATGTTTTATCTTGTGCTAAACAGTTAAATAAGTATATAGAGGACAGTTGGACTTTACCTGCTAAAGTTGCTATTGGTACTTCATATTATTCAGTTCCTCAAGCTTTATATGTGATGTCTCAGGCTTTATCAATGTTGGAGGGAGATATTCCAACTGATGTAATTATTATTAGGAAAGTATCTGAACCTTCAGATGAGATTTTTAGTGATTGTTATGGTATAGTATATGAAAATGAATTTGGAAATATTTCTAATTCAATTTCTTCATATTGTGTTCGTTATGATGAAGCTCCAAGTTCTGTATCCTCTTCCATAGGTGAAATTAACTATAAGGCTATTGTTTATGCATATGCTAGGATTTTATCCTCTTATGCTGCTAATAAGATTCTACCTGCTGAAGTTTTAATTACTAATTTCTTAAATAATCCAAATTTAACAGTAAATATGATGCCTAGTTCATCTCATACTGAAGGATTTGATTATAAGAATTATACTACTACCTGGTTGAGCTACTGTCCAAACTGTAACTATTATGGTACTTTGGCAGATCATATAAAACATTCTCCTGAAGGGGAAGTGACTTGTCGTTTTTGTGATTGTGACTACTGTGGTGTTACAGGTTATGAAAAGGACTGGGGATCTACTCTTCGTTTAATAAATCTTACAGTACCTGTTCCTGTAACTCCTGGTGGTGATGGAGACCATATTAGTATTTCAAGTATTGTAAAAGGTGCTTCATATGTAGCAAGTTATTATGCTGAAAATCTTAATTATCCTGATTATGTCGTTGTAACTGAAGGTAAATACACTATACCTCAGTTCTTATACTTGATGAGTAAGGCTATTGTACAGATTAATGCAGGTGATTATAATCTTGTCACGTTAGTCTCTATGGAAGATCCGTCTTCTTCTGGAGATACTATGGATGGTGATTTGACAAAAGATCAGTATATCGATGTTTTCAATAGGGTTGCTAACTTTATTATAAATAATGGTATTGTTCCTGCTTATGCTTCATCTTCATTAGGTAATATTCCATATGTTGAGTTGGTTGATGCATCTTCACGTATATTGGACTATTATGCATCTAATTCACAGTTACCTACTTCAATTCATGTAGTATATCAAGGTCAATCTTCAAAATCCATATCTGAGCTATCCCAATCCTTAATTAAAGGATTAACTTCTGAAAGAGCTAAAGCAACTGCTTTATTTAATTATGTAAGGGATTATATATCATATGAATTCTATTATGATACTCAGAAAGGTGCTGAAGGTACTTTAGCTTCCGGTTCAGGAAACTGTTGTGACCAAGCTCAGTTACTTGTTGCAATGGGAAGATCTGTCGGCATGACTGTTAGATTTGATACTGGATATTGTACATTCTCCAGTGGTTCTACCTATGGACATGTATGGACTCAATTTTTAATTGATGGGTCTTGGATTAATGCAGATCCTACCAGTACAAGAAACTCTTTCGGTGTAATTGTTAACTGGGATACTTCCTCATACACTGACAGAGGAACATATGATGTTTTACCATACTAGGTTTAATATTAAAAATAAACATGTTTAAAGTTAATAATTAAATTTATTAACTTTTATCTTCTTTTTTTTTAAAAAACTGTTCAGTCTAATTTTTAGGTTAACCAAAACTTTTTTATACTCTTAAAATAAATATAATACTATCTAATAAATTAGGTGGATTTATTCATGACGGATGATAGAATAAGTGAAAATATTGAGGAATACTTGGAAGTTCTTTATAGGAATGGGAGCAATAAGGAACAAGTATCAACCACAACACTTTCAAATGATTTGGGTATTGCACCAGGCAGTGTAACTCAAATGCTTAAAAAATTAGAAAAATTGGGTTATATTAATTATACTCCATATAGGGGGGCTTCTTTAACTGATGAAGGAATGAGGATAGCTCAAAAAATTACAAGAAAACATAGAATTTTAGAAAAATTTTTATTTGAAGTTTTAAAAGTTAAAGAAGAAAATGTCCATGCTCAAGCTTGTGAAATGGAGCATACATTATCTGATGAAGCTGAAAGGGCATTATGTGGCATGTTACAGCATCCTGATTTATGTCCGGATGAAAATATTATCCCTGCATGTGATTTTGATTTTGATAGTTGTCAGCAATGTTTTTCTGTTAAAGACTTTGATAATATAATTAATAGACAATTTAATTTACTTTCAATATCTGAATTAAATCCCAATACCACAGGAATTATTTCATTCATTCGTGGAAACGACCAACTATTGGATTCCATTTCAGAAGTAGGAATCGCTGTTGGTAACCATTTGCATTATTACAATACTGATGGTGAAGAATATTTGGTCAATATCGAGGATGATGAATTTTCTCTTCCGTCTGAAATGGCAAATAATATTTTTATTAGGGTTTAACCCTTACTTTTTTTCTTAAATTTCAGCATTGTAATCAAATATTTTATATAACATCAACTTCATAATATATGCATTAAATATAATTTTTTTCTTTTTTGGTGTTTTAATGCGTGGTAATTTATCTAATGAAATTGTATCAGTTAAAATAGAAGAAGGTAGTAAAAGACCTGTTGCTTTACATGAGAAAAGCTTTTTTGGTAAAATTGATGAAGATACATTAAACCTTTCTTTAATTGAAGCTTCTTATTTGGTGGAAAAAGACCGTTTGGATGTTTATGAAGATGATGTTTTATGCAGTTTATCTTATTTCATAGACCTTTTAAAGGAAAGGGATTTATATGCTAACTATATTGTTTATCGTGATTTAAAGGATAGGGGATATGTAATTAAGACAGGATTCAAGTACGGTTCCGAGTTTCGTTTATATGACCGAGGCAGGTCTCCGGGAAAAGGACATTCTGATTTTTTAGTTAAAATTATTCATGAAAATTATAATATTCCATCTTTGGATTTTGCAAGCAATGTCAGGGTTTCACATGGTGTTAATAAAAAATTGTTGCTGGCTATAGTCGATGATGATTTTGATATTACATACTATAATGTGGAATGGACAAGACCATAATTTAATTTAAGAAAAATCTTATATTTTAATAGGTTAATAATATTACTATAATAATTTTTATTCAAACATTTAATTTAATTGTTCTTATAAAGATAAGGTGATAAATATGATTGATCCATGGGCATCAACAAGTGTAGATTATGATAAGTTAATCAATCAATTTGGTATTGAAAAAATTTCAGATATTTTGGATGAGATAAAGGACCCTCAAAGATTAATGAAAAGAGGAGTTGTATTTGGACATAGAGAATTCAGGGAAATAAACAATTTGATAAATAAAAAAGAGGATTTTGCTGTAGTAACAGGAATGATGCCAAGTGGACAAATGCATATAGGACATAAAATGGTAGTTGATCAATTGATATGGTATCAGCAAAAGGGAGCAATGTTATCTCTACCGATTGCCGATTTGGAGTCATATGCTGCAAGGGATATGAGCTTTGAGAGAGGAAAACAAATTGCAGTGGAGGAATACCTGACAAATTGGATAGCATTAGGTCTTGATTTGGAACGTGATAACGTAAATGTATATTTACAATCACAAAATAAATCATTATTCGATTTGGAATTTAAAGCATCAAGAAAAACTAATTTCAGTCAATTACATGCAATTTATGGGTTTGATAACTCAACCAATATTGCTCATGTTCAGGCACCATTGATGCAGGTTGCAGATATACTATTGCCTCAAATTGAAGAATTTGGAGGTCCAAAAAAGGTTGTTGTACCTGTAGGTGTTGATCAGGATCCTCATATTAGGCTAACAAGAGATATAGCTCACAGATTAAATGAAGAGTTAGGTTTTATCCAACCTGCTTCCACTTATCATAGGTTCTTGACAGGTTTAACTGGAGATAAGATGAGCAGTTCAAAACCGAATACTGCGATTTATCTAAATGAAACTCCAGAAGTTGCAGCTAAAAAAGTAAAAACTGCAAAAACTGGTGGGAGAGAATCACTTAAAGAGCAGGAAGAATTGGGTGGAGAAGTAGATAAATGCGTAATATACGAAATGTTGGTATATCACCTAATGGATGATGATAATGAGCTTGAAAAAATTCGAGAGGAATGTTTAGAGGGACGTCTACGCTGTGGAGACTGCAAAGTAAGAACGTCTGAATTAATGCAGAAATACTTTGAGGATTTAAAAGATAAGCAGGTTGAGGCATCAGAAATTGCTAAAACAATTTTATAGTAATGTCAAATTAGCTTTTTTGGAGAATAAATCAGCAATTTATATCTCCATTTTCATTCTTATTTTTTCTTTAATATTGGGTTATCTTTTAGAGCCTTATTTATATAGTTATTTTCATCCTGTTGTTGATGAGTTGTCACAAAAGGTACAAACAGGAACAATAAAGTTGACTTTTGCAGACATATTCCTGAATAATATTAAAATAGCATTTCAAATGTTTTTTTATGGAATATTTTTCTGTTTATCTGCAGTTCTTTTAGCATATAATGGTTTTTTCTTAGGTTATTATGTTGCTATTCAGGACGATTTGATTAGGGTGCTTGTCATGTTAATACCTCACGGGGTATTTGAGTTAACAGCATGTATTTTAGCTTGTTCATCTGGTTTAGTGTTATTTAATTTCTTTTTTAGATTTTTTATGAGTTATTTAAAAGAAGATTTGACTTTAAAGAATTCTTTTTACAAAAATTCTGACAAATTAACTCAGGCTATTATAATATTTGCAGTTTCAGCTATTCTGATGATTATTGCAGGATTCATTGAAGTCTACCTAACACTTCCCATAGCTTATTTTTTGCTTGCCAATTAATTGCATATCTTTTTTAGGATACTTTTTTATATTATTATAATTTAAAATAAATAATGTAAGAATTTTTTTTAGTGATAATATGATACGTTGTGTTTCATGTGGAGCAGAATATGATGACGATGAAGTAATTTACACTTGTGAAAAATGTGGAAGTGTACTTGAACTCGTCAGCGATATTGATGTTTCTAAAGATATATTTGATGGTAGAAGAGATAATTTATGGAAATTTAAAGAATGTATTCCGGTAGATGAGACAAAAATTGTTTCTTTGAATGAAGGAGGAACACCATTTTGTAAATGTGATAAGTTGGGAGATGAACTTGGTGTTAACTTATATGTAAAAGTTGAAGGATCAAATCCTACTGGAAGTTTTAAAGACCGTGGTATGACTGTTGGTATGACTAAAGCTATGGAATTGGGTGTTAGTACTGTTGGTTGTGCTTCAACTGGAAATACTTCTGCTTCTCTTGCAGCTTATGCTGCTCGTGCAGGATTACGTTGTATTGTATTTTTACCTTCTGGAAAAGTCGCTTTAGGTAAATTAGCTCAAGCAATGTTTCATGGTGCTGAAGTAATGTCTATTAATGGTAATTTTGATGAAGCATTAGAAGCTATGACCTCTCTTGCATTGGAAAAATATCTTTATTTATTGAATTCAATTAATCCATATAGATTAGAGGGTCAAAAAACTATTGGTTATGAAATTTTGAGAGATTTGGACTGGCAATCTCCTGATAGAATTATTTTGCCTGTTGGTAATGCAGGAAACATCTCAGCTATTTGGAAAGGAGTTTCTGAGTTTTATAATGCAGGTTTTGTTAAAGACTTGCCTATGATGACTGGTATTCAGGCTGAAGGTGCATGTCCAGTTACTAATGCATTCAAAAAAGGAGATAAAAGAGTTGTGCCTGTTGAAAACCCCGAAACTGTTGCAACTGCAATTCGTATTGGTGCACCTGTAAGCGATATTAAAGCATTAAATGCAATTTATGATTCAAATGGTTATTCCGAAACTGTAAGTGATGAAGAGATTTTGGATGCTCAAAAATTGCTTGCAAGAACTGAGGGTATTGGTGTTGAACCGGCTTCAGCAGCTTCAATTGCTGGTCTTAAAAAATTGGTTGATCAAGGAGTAATTGACAAAGGTGAAACTATTACCTGTGTTGTAACCGGCCATTTACTTAAAGATCCAAATACTGCTATTGATGCTTGTACTAAACCAATAGAGGTTGATGCGGACATTGATACTTTAAGAAAATTATTGATGAATTAATAATTTTTCTTTTTCTATTTTTTTCCTTTAATCTTTATTTTTTTTAAATTTTTTTTCTATTTTTTTCTATAACTTACTTATATAATAATAAAGTATTTTTAAATTATTACCTTATGAATGTTAGAAAAGTATAGTATATTATGTTTAAATTTTTACAATTTGACCATTTTTGACCAATAGATTTATATATGGGAAAGTTTAAAGTATTAGTATAAAAAAATGAGGTGAAAAAATGGAATTACCAATTGCTCCTGTCGGCAGAATCTTAAAAAACGCTGGTGCAGCTAGAGTAAGCGACGACGCTAAAGAAGCATTAGCAGAAGCAATCGAAGATTATGGTAACGAAATCGCAGCAAAAGCTGTTGGATTCGCACGCCATGCTGGCAGAAAAACTGTAAAAGCAGAAGATATCAAATTAGCAATCAAATAGATGTATTCTGTTTAGTAAGAGTGGATAGTAATTTTTTAATTACTATCTTTTTTCTTTAAAAACTACTTTTTTTTAAAAAACTTTTTTGTGTATTATTTTGTTGATTTTTTCCTGATTTTTTGATTTTGTCTAAAATAATGTAAGGATTTTCCTGAATTATATGATTTAAAAATTAAATAAAATAGTTGAAGTAAGAATCTGTTTTAAATTTTTTCTAGAGAAAGTATTTACTTCAACCAGTTCTTAATTTCTTAGACAATATAGCACATGCTGTAGATACGATTAAAATTAATATTGAAAATATGGCACATATCAAATCTGTAAATAGAATATCTTTAAATATATAAGCTAAACCTATTATTGTTAAAGGTATGAAAAATGATTGTCCAATATAAATTCTATTGATGTTGCTGCTTAATGTTGAAAATACCTTATTGATTCTATCTGGCAAATATTTAGCCAAATAATAGCAGAGCCCCATAACTCCATGAATATAGATTATACACAATATTGCGTCTAATGTTGTCATGTAATAATACAGTATTCCTCTGCCGGAAAATAATCCTTTTCCCCATAATGTTGGAGATAATCCGAAATATATTATAACCAATATAATAAAAATTGGCCAGTATTTAAAGAATTGTGCTTTGTCTTTAACTCTGATGAAATATTGTCCCCATATTAATCCTGCAATTGGAAAAATAAACCAGTTAAATAACGGAAATGCTGTATATGATGTATTGGTTCCAATGAAATAACCAATGAATATATTTAAAACCGGTGTGCCGAAATCAGCACCTCTCAAGAGGCTACCAATTAAAGACATTGCCAATGCTATGATAATCAGCCATTTGTTTGAAAGTTCAAATTTCTTAAGAATGCCTATTAAAACGAAAGACAAACCTGCAAATGTTAAAACCCCACAAAAAAAGAATATTAATCCGCCATAGATATGGTAAAGATCCCACCTGCCCAATAGTGAACCGCTTGTAAAGAAGGGTAAAACATATTCAAATAAATTCACTAAAATGCCTGTAAGATATAAAATGCATCCTCTTTTAATCATGGTGTCCCATTGGCTATGCCTTGAATAGACAATACCTACTCCCATACAAAACATGAAAATTGGAGCCGGACAAGGTCCTCCTAAAACATCTGCAAAAAGAATATTATATATAAAACTAATTGAATGATTAAAATCCCCAACCAATATCAGGAAATTAATAAAAACCATAAAAATAATTGAAAGGCCTTTTGCTATATCAAGTTCCATTTGCCTACCTGTGTTCACCTTTTCATCTGAAAACAAATCCTTAATACTCATAATTTTATGTTATATACTTAATAATATTTAACTGTGTAGATGGGTAGTGAAAAAATTATTGTTTAATATAATTATGAATAATTATTATTGAATGTTGGAGATGTAAAATGATAAGTATCTAAACACTTTTTATATATTTTGTATGAGTTTATTCGTAATGTTTTGACTTTTTTAGGCTATGTCCTTATGAAATGGTCTTTAAAAGTGGATTTCTAAAAATTTTTTGAAATCTTAAAAAGAAGCAAATATTACCTTATTTTTAAAAAAGGGTTTTAATTTAAGAATAGTGTGGACAGAAATGGTGTAGATCAAAAAGACAATTTTAGGCTGGTTACTAGTTGGTATTTGCAAAATCATATGTTTTTAAAAAAATAATGAAGAATATTTGTAAATTTTTACAAATATTCTTTAACTTTATTGTGCAAGAATTCTCCGGCTTCTTTAAGCCGGGGATGAATTGCACATTTTAGTGGATAGTGTCTATATTTTTTTTATGTGGATGGGGTGATGCGATTACTTGTCAAATGCTCTCGGATAAATGCCATATAATATGTAGGTTTATAATATGTAATA
>CACXWH010000035.1 GCA_902771225.1 uncultured Methanobrevibacter sp.
ACTTCTTTGTATCCGTCTGGAATAGCAAATTCAATACCTTGAATTACTAATTTACCATTATCAAATTTTATTGAATCTCCATCGGAATTACTGCTGTCACTTGATGAAAAACTAAAGTTAAAACCTTCATCAGCACTTACTGCACTAATTGTAATACAAACAGCCAGTAAGAGTACTCCAACCATAAATATTTTTTTATTCATTTTTATTCACCTATACCAATTTTTTCAATATTGGTATTAATTATACATGTAAACATACTTATTTATAATTTATTTGATAATAAGTATTAATATAAAGTTGATTGAGAAAATCTTCATAAAATTAGATTGTATTATTTGTCTTATTTTGTCCTATTTTTAATAACATTTATATGTAATGAGAACAAACATAATAAATGTCTAGTTCTCTAGAATTATTTCATTAATTACTAAATTTTTATTTTATTTTTATTTTTAGTTTTGCTAAAAATTATATGAAATTCAGAAGTATTTGTATTGAAAGTCTAACTCCTCTTATTTTTTTCTAATGGAGTTATATTTAGTGATATATGAATTGTTCAAGAATTAGTATTATTAAAAACTATATTAAATTATTCTTTATTTGAATAATTTGAGTAATTTCTATAGTTAAAAAATAATATAACTATATATAATTACATGATATTATGATTCAAAAGAATTATAATATATGCCGATGGATGGCATTGGCCAGATGAAAAAGGAGGTATATTTTATGGCAAACATTTATGTAAAATTTGACACACCTGAAGAATTAGCTAACCAAGCTGAAGAAGCATTACAAACTGCTCAAGAAAGTGGTAAAGTAGCAAAAGGAACTAATGAAGTAACTAAATTTATTGAAAGAGGAGATGCAGCTCTTGTTGTTATCGCAGAAGATGTTGATCCTGCTGAAATCGTTGCTCACATTCCTGTATTAGCTGATGAAAAAGAAATTCCATATGTCTACTTACCTACTAAAGAACAAGTTGGTGGAGCTGCAGGTTTAACTGTTGGTACCGCATCCGCTTGTATTGTAGACGCTGGTGATGCTGAAGCTGCTGTTGCTGAAATTGTAGAAAAAGTTGCTGAATTAAAAGAATAGATAAATTCTTTTAATAGCTCATACGGTGATTTATATGGAAGAAGGAACTCCTGCTGAAGTCATTGAAGTTTTAAAAAGAACTGGAATGACTGGTGAGGTAATGCAGATTAAATGCAGAATCCTCGATGGTAGAGATAAAGGAAGAATTTTAACAAGAAACATTATGGGTCCTGTAAGAGAAGGCGACATTTTAATGTTACTTGATACAATTAGAGAAGCTAAGGAAATTAGAACTCCTTAAGAAGGTGTAAGAACATGAGAACTTGTTCATTCTGTCATAAAGAAATAGAAGAAGGTACAGGAAAGATGTACGTCAAAAAAGACGGTTCAATTTATTTCTTTTGTAGCAGCAAATGTGAAAAGAATATGATTAAACTCGGAAGAGTTCCAAGAAAAGTTAAATGGGTTAAAGAATGATTCAAAAAAGTTTTGTAATGATGAAACCAGACGCTGTTCAAAGACGTCTTATGGGTAAAATATTGTCTCGTTTTGAAGAGAAAGGTCTTCAAATTGTAGCCGTTAAATTAATGCAAATTGATGAAGAATTAGCAAAAACTCATTATGGAGAACATGCTGAAAAACCATTTTTCCCAAGTTTAGTTGAATATATTACTTCTTCACCAGCTCTTGCTATGGTAATTGAAGGAGAAGAAGCTATTACTACTATTAGGAAATTAGTTGGTGCAACTAATCCTTTAGAAGCAGATCTTGGAACTATTAGGGGAGATTATGGTATGGATACTGGAAGAAACATTATTCACGCTTCAGACTCTCCAGCTTCTGCAGAAAGAGAAATTGGTCTTTTCTTTAGTGAAGATGAAATTTGCGATTATCAAATTATTGATAACAATTTAATTTACGAATAAATTTAAAGTTATTATTTAAAAGATATTATGAAAATCAGATCCCCTATTGTATCAGTTTTAGGACATGTAGACCATGGAAAAACTACTTTGTTAGATTATATTAGAGGAAGTGCTATTGCTGATAAGGAAGCTGGCGGTATTACTCAACATATTGGAGCTACTGAGATTCCAAATGATACTATAGATGAAATTTGTGGGAACTTCATTTCTGCATTAACAATTAAAGATTTAATTCCAGGATTATTCTTTATTGATACTCCAGGACATGCTGCATTCACTAGTTTAAGAAAACGTGGTGGTGCATTAGCTGATTTAGCTGTTTTAATTATTGATATTAATGATGGCTTTAAACCACAAACTTTTGAAGCTTTAAACATTCTTAAAATGTATAAAACTCCATTCATTGTTGTAGCTAATAAAATTGATATGATTTTTGGTTGGGAAACTCATGAAGGTGCTTCTTTTAAAGAATCATTCAATCAACAGGCTCAAAGTGTAAAGACAGCTTTGGATACTAAAATTTATGAGATTGTAGGTACTCTTCATAAAGAAGGTTTCCAATCTGAAAGATTTGATAGGATTAGTGATTTTGCTTCACAGATTTCCATTATTCCTATTAGTGCAAGATCAGGTGAAGGAATCATTGAAGTTTTAGCTATGCTTTTAGGACTTGCTCAGGAATATTTGACTGAACAACTTGAAATTAATGAAGATGCTCCAGCTAAAGGAACTGTTTTAGAAATTAAGGAAGAAACAGGTCTTGGCCTTACAGTTGATAGTATTATTTATGATGGTGTTTTAAGAACTAATGATGAAATTGTTTTAATGACTTCAAATAATGAAGTTTTAACTACTAAAATCCGATCTATTTTAAGACCTCTTCCTTTAGAGGAAATGAGAGATTCTAAAAAGAAATTCCAAAAATTTGATGAAGTCGTAGCGGCTGCAGGTATTAAGATAGCTGCTCCTAATTTAGATGATGTTGTTTCCGGTTCTCCTTTAAGAGTTTTAAATGATGAGGAGGATGTTGAAGAAGAAATCTTAAAAGAAATTGAGGATATTACTATAAATACCGATGATGAAGGTATTTTAGTTAAAGCAGATACTCTTGGTTCTCTTGAAGCTATCGTTCAATTGTTAAAAGAGTTAGATATTCCAATTCGTGAAGCAGATATTGGAGACGTTAATCGTAGGGATATAATTAATTCTTCAATTGCTCTGAAAGAAGATGATGCTCACGGTGCTATTATTGCATTCAATGTTAGTGTCCATCATAATTCAGAAGAAGATCTTAATAATTCTGATATTGAACTTTTCCAAGGTGATGTTATTTATCAGATTATTGAAGATTACGAAGAATGGATTAGACAGAAAGAAGAAGCTCGTAAAAAAGAATTTTACGATGCAATTATTAAGCCGGCTAAATTCATGTCACTTCCAAAATTAGTATTCCGTCAAAGTAAACCTGCCATTATTGGTGTTGAAGCATTAAGCGGAACAGTAAAACAAGGTCAAAAACTAATTAATAAAAATGGTGAAAGTGTTGGAATAATTGCTAGTATGGAAGATAAAGGTGAAACATTACCTGATATTTCCAGAGGTCAAAGAGTTGCTATGGCTATTGATGATGCAATAGTCGGTAAAGATTTCGATGAAGGGGATGAATTATTTATAGATATCCCTGAAAAGCATTATAAGTTCATTGAAAGAGAGTTTAAAGATAAATTGACTGAAGATGAATTTGAGACTCTCCATGAATTTTTAGAAATCAAACGTAAACAAGATCCTGATTGGGGTAAATTCGGTCTTTTTGAATAATAATAAATGATGATGATAAATAAATAATAAGGAGGAATACCATGGCATTCAAAGTAGTTGTTTCTAATAAGGCAGATTCCTATCAAGTGGAAGTCGATGATACTAAAGCTTTAAATGGTTTAGTTATTGGTGATGAATTTGATGGTGGAATTGTTGGTTTAGATGGTTATACTTTAAAAATCACTGGCGGTAGTGATAAAAATGGTTTTACTATGAAAAAAGATGTTCCTGGTACTAGAAGAATCAAAAGTTTATTAACTGGCGGTACAGGTTATCATCCTAAAAAAGTAAAAAAAGTCAAAGGTGTTAATAAAAAAATCACCGTTGATGGTGTTAAAAGAAGAAAAACCGTAAGAGGTAACACTATTGCTGATGATATAGTACAAATTAACAGTGTTGTTGTTAATGAAGGAGCAAAGCCAATAGCTGAAATTCTTGGTGCTGGTGAAGAAGAAGAGGAAGAATAGTTCCACTATTTTTCTTATTTTTTTACTTTATGTTGAATTAAAATTATTAAAAAAGGTGGTTATCTGTGAATGTACAGTCAGATGTTAACATAGGTTTGGTTGGTCATGTAGACCACGGTAAGACTACTCTTACTAAAGCATTATCAGGAGTATGGACAGATACTCACAGTGAAGAAACTAAAAGAGGTATTTCTATCCGTTTAGGATATGCGGATATTGAATTTAGAAAATGTCCTAAATGTGGGGAACCTGAATGTTATACTACTGCCGATGTTTGTGAAATTTGTGGTAGTGAAACTGAATTAATTAGAAAAGTTTCTTTTGTTGATGCTCCAGGCCACGAAACTTTAATGGCAACTATGTTATCTGGTGCGGCTATAATGGATGGAGCAGTTTTAGTAATTGCTGCAAATGAACATTGTCCACAACCACAAACTAAAGAGCATCTCATGGCACTTGATGTTATCGGTGTTAAGGATGTAATTGTTGTTCAAAATAAAATTGATATTGTTTCAAAAGAAAGAGCTATTGAAAGTTATAATGAAATTAAGGAGTTTGTTAAAGGTACTTGTGCTGAAGACGCTTTAATAATACCAGTTTCTGCTCAACAAGGTGCAAACATGGATATATTAATTGAAGCTATGCTTAATAATATCGAACTTCCTGAAAGGAAGTTGGACGGCAGCGCTTTAATGCATGTTGCAAGGTCCTTTGATATCAACAAACCAGGTTCTGGTGCTGATAAAATCAAAGGAGGAGTTATCGGTGGTACTTTAGTTCAAGGTAAATTAAAGCTTGGAGATACTATTGAAATTAGGCCAGGTATTAATAACAATAATCAAAGAATCTATTTAACTTCTGAGATTATTGGTCTTGAAGCTAACGGTAAACATGTTGAAGAAATAGGTCCCGGTGGACTTGTTGGTATTGCAACTAAATTAGATCCATCTTTAACTAAATCAGATTCTCTTTCAGGTTCTGTAGCTGGTGAAGAAGGTACTTTACCTGATGTTTTGGATAACTTTACTATGGAATCTCATTTACTTGATAGGGTAGTTGGTACTAAAGAAGAACGTGATGTTGCTCCAATTAAACTCAAAGAACCTTTAATGATTAATTGTGGTACTACAACTACAATTGGTGTTGTTACATCAACTAAAAAAGATGTTGTCGATGTTTCACTTAAATTACCAGTATGTGCAAGTCCTGGGGATAGAGTGGCATTGTCTCGTCGTGTTGGTGCGCGTTGGAGATTGATTGGATACGGTATTATTAAATAGTGTTTGAGGGCAATATGAGCATTAAAGAAGTTGTAATTGATACCAATTTTTTTATGGTTCCTTTTCAGTTCAATGTGGATATCATCACTGAACTTGAAAACTTATTACCTTCTTATAAATTAACTACTCCAAGCTTTGTTATCAATGAATTGAAGGGTTTGAAAAAAAATAACAAAGGTAAAATACGTTTAAATGCTAATTTAGCCTTAAAGTTAGCTAATTCTTCAAAAGTTGAAATAAAGGATATTTCATTGCTTGAAAACGAAACTGTGGATGATGCGTTATTAAGAGTTTCAGAAGTTTTAGCTACAAATGATATGGAATTAAAAAAACGTGCAAAAGCAAAGGGAATTACTGTTGTTTATTTAAGGCAAAAAAATTATATAACAGTTGACGGTAAGATATAAAATATATTAAACTTATTAAATAATTAAAATTCATAAAAAAATAAAAAATGAGGGATTGTTTTGTACTACAAGGTCAAAATTGAGGACACAGTAAGAATACCTCCTAGAAGATTTGATGAGCCTCGTGAAAAAGTTGCAATTGAAACTTTAAATGAGACTTATGATGGTCGTTTAGATAAAAATTTAGGTTTATTTATCTGTGTTAATGAAATTGAAGAACTTGGTGAAGGTAAACTTATTATGGGTGATGGTGCTTCATATCATAATGTTATTTTCAACTCAATATTCTTTAAACCAGAACAACAAGAAATTATTGATGGTGAAGTTATTGAAATAGCTGAGTTCGGTGCTTTTGTTAGAATTGGTCCTATGGATGGTTTAGTCCATGTATCACAAGTAACTGATGATTTCATTACTTATGATGCTAAAAGAGGAGCATTACTCGCAAGAGAATCTAATAAAACTTTAGATGAAGGTGATTTAGTTAGAGCAAGAACTGTAGCTATTAGTCTTAAAGACAATTCTGTTAAAGATACTAAAATTGGTCTTACAATGAGACAAAATAATTTAGGTAGATTTGAATGGATTGAAGAGGCTAAACAAAAAAGTAAGAAGGCTTAAAAATGAAAGCGTGTACTGTTTGTAAAATGTTATCAAGTAAAGATCGTTGCCCATCATGCGGTAATCCAACTTCCGATAATTGGAGTGGTCTTTTAATTATTACTAATCCTGAAGAATCTGAATTAGCTCGTGAATTGAATATCCAAATTCCTGGTGAGTACTGTTTAAGAGTTAGGTAGTGATTGTGTGTTACGTTTAGATTCAGAATTAAATAATGATATAATACTTGAACTTAAAAAACCTTTAGGTAAATTATATCCAAATTTTGAAGATGCGATTGGTGAAATCAAATCTTCTAAATTTTTAATTTCTGTAGGTGATGCAACTTTCTTTAATCTCATTGAACATGAGTTATACCCTAACCTTGCTATTATTGATAATGTAATTCAGAGAAAAAATCACAATCATGATGTTATACATACGGAAAATATTTTAAAAGCTAATAATCCTGCCGGATACATTACTGATGATCTATGGGAAACCATAGGCAAGGCTCTTCGATTATGTGACAATGGCGAATGTTATGTAATTGATGTAGCTGGGGAAGAAGATCTTGCAGTTCTTCCTTGTATCTTAATGGCCAGTGAGGATACAACCATATTATATGGTCAACCTAATGAAGGTTTAGTTATTTTAAATGTTTCTGACAATACAATAAAAAAAGCTCAAACGTTGATTGATGCATTTATTGAAGAATAAAATTAAGTGAGGCTTAATTATGGAAATTGATATTTTTGAAGAAAAAGAAAATAAAGTGTTTAATAGAAAAGAAATCAAATTCTATGTTGATTATGATGGAGAAGCTACTCCTAAAGTATTAGATGTCAAATCTAAATTAGTAGCTTTATTAAATACTAAAAAAGAATTAATTGTTGTTGACAATGTACAACCACACTACGGTGAACCTAAAGCATTAGGTTATGCTAAAGTTTATGATACTGTAGAAGACTTAGAATACATTGAAACTAAACATGTAATTGCTAAAAACACTGAAGCTGCTGAACCGGCTGAAGATGAAGAAGAATAGGTGATTTTATGGTAAGAAAATCTGATCTTTACAAAGTAGATGGCGACAAAATTGAAAGAAAAAACCAAATTTGTCCTCGTTGTGGTGAAGGTGTATTCATGGCAGACCATGGTGATAGAGTAGCTTGTGGTAAATGCGGATACACTGAAATGAAAAAATAAGATTTTTAATTAAATCTTTTTCTTTTTTTTAATTTTATGGTGATTCTTGTGGAAAATATAAGAAATGGTAGGTTTAAAACAGGAATGACTGATGAAGCTGCTGAATATACTTCTTCTTTAGATGCTGATAAAATAATTTTTGAAGCAGATATTAAAACTAATTTTGCACATACTTCTATGTTAAAACATGAAGGTATTATTGATGCTGAAATTGCAGATAACATTTTATGTGCACTTGATGAACTTAAAGAAGAAGGTTATGATGCTTTAGTTTTTGATCCGTCAGTTGAAGATGTTCATATGGCTATTGAAAACTATGTAACATCTAAAATTGGACCTAAAGCAGGTTATATGCATACTGCAAAATCACGTAACGATCAAGTGGCAACTGATATTAGGTTAGTTTTAAGAGAAAGAATCGTAGGTATTCAAATTGGAATCTTAGAATTCATTGAAGGATTAGTCGAAATGGCGGGTGAACACTTAAATGATGTTTTCATCGGTTTTACCCATTTGCAGCATGCTCAACCGATTACTATTGCTCATCATTTGATGGCTCATGCACAAGCTTTAAAAAGAGATTATGAACGTTTAGAAGATACTTATAAACGTGTTAATCTGAATCCTTTAGGTTGTGCTGCTATGGCAACTACTAGTTTTCCTATTAACCGTGAATTGACTACCAAATTATTGGGCTTTGATGCTTATTTGGAGAACTCTATGGATGGAGTTTCTGCAAGGGATTTTATTGCTGAGACTGTTTTTGATTTGACCAGTTTATGTACTACATTATCTAAAATCTGTGAAGAGTTAATTTTATGGAGTACTTATGAGTTTGGCGTTATTGAAATGGCTGATGAATATTCATCAACATCTTCTATCATGCCTCAAAAGAAAAATCCTGATGTTGCTGAATTGGCTCGTGGAAAATCCACTATTGTCAATGGTGAACTCGTTACTATTTTAACTATTTTAAAAGCTATTCCATACACTTATAATCGTGATTTGCAGGAAATTACTCCTCATTTATGGAATGCTCTAAAAGTAAGTGAAGATACTTTATCAATTGTTACTAGGATGTTACTTTCAGTTGAGTTTAATACCGAAAGATGTGCTGAATTGGCAGGCCGTAATTTTGCAACCGCCACTGATTTGGCAGATATTATGGTTCGTGAAAAGGATATTCCTTTCAGAACTGCTCATAAAATCGTTGGTCGTATTGTAAATGAAGCTACTTCTAATAATATGGCTGAAGAAGATATTACTTCTGAGTTTATTGATGGTATTGCAGTCGATTTGGGATTTGATAAGTTATCTTTGGATGATGAATTAATTCAAAATGCTTTAAATCCTGCTGAAAACGTTAAAATCAGACGTGTTGTTGGTGGACCTGCTCCAGAAATGGTTGAGTTAGCTCGTAATAATATTAAAGAATTTTTAAATAAAGAGTTTGAAAAAAAGGGAATTTAATTTCCTTTAACTTATTTTTTTAGGTATACCTAAACTTTATATATGTGTTTTAATAAAATAAATATTATCATAATTGTTTCAATTATGGTGGATTGGTTAGAAAATATTTAGTTTTGGTGGAATTACATGAAATCATTCATGTAAGGCTCAGCTTCTATTAATTACTAAGTATTTCTAATTAATCATTTATTCTTGTTTTTAAATTATTTCTTATGGATGGTATTATTAATTCTAACTATTTCATGAGCATGGTTGCTGTTACAGATAGTCTTTCAGATAAATTGGGTCTTATATTAATTTCGGGCATTTCATGTTTAATACTCTTTTTGTAAGCAAATATCTTTTAATAATAAGATGAATATGGAAGTTTCTATTTTCATTTTGTTTTGTAGAAACTCCAAATTAAGTCTAGAGCTTCTCCTGGTTCCAAGGCTTGTGAACGGGTTTCTCTAAGTATTCTTTGTATTGAATATTTTTTCAGGTGAGGATAGTTTTTGTGAACTTCATAAAGTAGAGGACATCCGAATCCTTTAAACTCCCTTAAACCATAGTTTCTGATTAAGGATTTTATCTCTTGCTTACCTGTTGATAAACTTGCTGGAAGGTTCAGGCGATATAATGAATCGTCTTGTTTATTTATGCATTGTGTACCTGTTGCAAGCATATCACCAAATATAATTATTGGAATTTCTCTATTTTTTGCATATTCTTTTGCAATTTCGGATGTGTTTTTAGAACATCTTCCGCAAGGATGAAACTTACCTTCCAAAGACTCCCTGATAACGTCACCATAATCCGCACTTAAATACTCATGTTTGACATCCAGATTTTCAGTTATTGTTTTAATGTTAATTTTATATTGATTTGGCAAGATTATTGTTCCTGGATCGACTGTAATGGCTATTGGGTTAAAACCTAATTTTTTAGCTAAAATTAATGAAAAACTACTGTCAACACCGCCGGATAATGCAACGACTGCTTCGGTATTTTCACTTTGGCTAAATTCATTATTTTTAAGGTAATTTTCAAAGTTAAAACTGTAAATATTATTTAATTTATCATCAATTATTCTTTTTAAGTTTTCAATACCCTGTAAATTCAAATCAAGATTTTTGATTGTTCTTTTCGATAATCTTAATTTGTATTCCTTGTTTAAAAAATCCCCATAACTTTCAACATGGATACTTTCGAGGTTAAGTTTTTCTCTTAGTTTTCCTACAACCCAACCACCTTTTCCGATAATGGCAGATTTATCTGGTCTATCTTCAGTTATTATCCATAATTCATTGGTATCTTTATTAAAATAGATTTTTTCAATATAAATATTAACTTCATCGTGTCCTATATCACGTCTTATTTTGTTCACTTCGTTTAATATGAATTTTTCATCGTACAATATTCCACCATAATCATATTTGAAATTTTTAGGATAAATATTTTTAAATAATGAAATCTAAATATTACATGAGGTTTTATTTTGATTAATATTGATTTATTTTATTTTATAAATGATACTTTAAAAAATCCATTATTTGATTTTTTAATGCCTTTTGTAACAGAATTGGGCAGTTTTGTTGCAATGGTGGCAGTTTGTATTATTGTTATTTTATTGTCAATTATTTATAAAAGGCCATATATTAAAAGGATTGCTTTCTTATGTTTGTTTTCACTTTTACTTGCTGATGGTATTGCCTTAATTTTAAAACATCTTATTTTGGAGCCAAGACCATTTGTTACTCTGAGCAATGTTCATTTATTGATTAGTGAAAATGATCCGGCTTCTTTTCCTTCCGGACATACTACTTCAACTTTTGCTGTTTTAAGTGTGCTGGTCTTTAAATTCAGACATGAGTTTTGGAGTGTTGTTTTAATATTATTCGGTATTGTTATTGGATTTTCAAGAATATATGTTGGAGTTCACTATCCTTTAGATGTTTTGGCTGGATGTATCCTTGGTGTATTGTCCGCTTATTTCACATATAGGTATGAAGATAAAATATGTAATTTTTTTAATGGTGTGGTTGGAGTATTTAAAAAGTCTTGAAGAAAAACTAGTCTTTCAAATCACTAATTTTTCCAATATATTCAAAGTCATCTTTATTGTTTAAGTATTTAACGCCAATTTCCTTACCGTCCGGGTAATGTGTAATATTGGACATTCCATCATTAACATCGATGGTTATTCTTCTTATTTTATCTCCATTTTCAGCTTCAATAACTACAATATCTCCGTTTTCAATGAGTTTTCCTTCTTCGAAATCATCACTGATATCAGTTGAATACCAGTGTTGCGGTAATTTTAATCTTAAGTCTAAACTGTCAAGCAAATCTTTTAAATGCATATTAACACCTTTGTTACAAGTAGTTTAATTTAAAAGTTATATAAATATTTTGTAACTTTATAAGGGTTATTTTGGTGAAATTTTATTCGTGAAAATTTTTTTCATATTTGAAATTTGGATAAATTTTCTTTAGTTGTTCTTATTTTTCTATTTAACCAGTTAATATATATAGTAATGAATTACATATTTTGACTCATTAATGAAATTAATCTAATAAAGGTTTGATATTATGGTAAGATTTTCATCATCACTTGAAGATAAACAACCACAAAAAAGAAATAATAAAGTTCGGGAGGACTTTGATTTAGATTATTCTAGATTAACTCAATCAGAAATTAGGCAAAAGCCGGCTTATACTCAAGAAGTACCAAATTATGTTGAAAGACAGCCTCCGGTTATTGAATATGATGATTACGATAATATCAGTTTAGATGAAAAACCACAAATAAATGAACCTTTACAATTTCATCCAAAAGACAATATTCAATTCGGTGTTGAATACTCACCAAACTCAAAACCGCCTGTAATAGGAAATAATTATATGATAAGATCAAATTCAATCATATATAATGATGTTGTTATAGGTGATAATTTTAGAACAGGACACAATGTAGTAATTAGAGAAAATACTAACATTGGGGATGATGTATTAATTGGAACAAACACTGTAATTGAAGGCAATGTTATAATTGGAAATGATGTAAGTATCCAATCAAATGTTTATATCCCAACTAATTCTGTTATTGAAGATAATGTATTTATCGGACCATGTGCTTGTTTTACTAATGACAAATATCCTGTTAGAATAAATTATGAGCTTATAGGTCCACGTATAAGAAGAGGAGCTTCAATTGGTGGTAATACTACATTTTTATCAAATGTTGAAATAGGGGAAGGATCAATTGTAGCTGCTGGAGCTATTGTTATTCATAGTGTTCCTCCATTTTATCTGGCTATCGGAACACCAGCACGTATCAAACCACTTCCTGACCATCTAAAAGTTCCAAATAAATTATAATTTTATTAAAAAATAAAGGAGATTATTTTATGGCTAAATGGAAATGTAAACTATGTGGATTTATTTATGACGAAGATGAAGGATTACCTGATCGTGGAATTGAGCCGGGAACTTCATTTTCTGAACTTTCTGATGCATTTAAATGCCCTAAATGTGGGGTTGGTAAAAAAATGTTTAAGGAAGTAGAATAATTTATATATTAAAATCAACTAAAAATTATTTATTAAGAAACTGTTTATATTTATTGAAAAGGAGATAATATTATGGCGAAATGGAAATGTAATATGTGTGGATATGTGTATGATGAAGATGCTGAAGGTACTGCTTTTGAAGACCTTCCAGATGACTATAAATGTCCGATGTGTGGAGCATCTAAAGATATGTTTTCTAAAATAGATTAAGGGGGCTAAAATAATGGCATTTGTTTGTAAAGTATGTGGTTATGTTCATGAAGCTGATGAATTACCAGATGATTTCACCTGCCCAATGTGCGGTGTAGATGCAAGTAATTTCGAAGAGCAATAACTTTTGTTCTTTAATCTATTTTTTTTTAATGAAATTCTTATTTAACTAAAACTTCTTTATTTTTAAAGTTAGCAATAATTTTACCATTATATTTTTCAAAGATTTTTTCAATATCTCTAAAATCTTTAGAAACTACTTCATAAGTGACTTTATCGGAATATTCTTTATTTGTTATTTCTAAATTATTATTTCTAACTTCATTATCTGCTAATTTAATATCAGAATATTCAAAAATAAGTGTGTAAACATCATACAGTTCTACTTCTAAGATTTCAGCTTCATTAATAGCTTCTAAAACGGATTTTGAATAAGCTCTAACTAAACCTCCAGCACCAAGCTTAATTCCGCCAAAATAACGAGTAACCACAGCTGTAACATTATGCAGATCATTTTTTCTCAAAACATTAATCATAGGTTTGCCTGCAGTTCCACCAGGCTCTCCATCATCATCAAATCCCTCACCGTCAGAGACAATATATGCAGTACAATTATGAGTAGCATCACTATATTGCTCATTAACTTTTAAGATGATTTCTTTGCTTTCTTTTTTGGTTTTAGTTGGAAATAAATGGCAAATGAATTGTGATTTTTTAACATTTATTTCACTTTCAACCGCTTTTGCTATGGTTTTCATAATAATATTTATATAATTAATTATACATAATATTGATATTAATATTTTTCAGGTGTTTATAATGTCAAGTCGTTCTGCAGTTGTTTTGGTTGTATTGTTTGTTGCAATTATAGCTTTCTGTTTTGCAGGGGTTTTTGCATCAATGACAGGTACATATCATTTGAATTTTGGAAAAAATGATACAAATCAATCACAGTTTTTTGGAAATATGACAAATCCTAATTCTGGTAATAGTCACTCCAATTCAGGAGGATCTGTTGAAACATATAAAGATTCTGGAAGTCATTCTTCTAGTAATGTTGAAACCAAAGAAGATTCAACTCCAACTCCAACTCCTGAGCCTACCCCTACTCCCGAACCTACTCCGACACCGGGACCTGTCAATAGGACGGCAAAAATGGTTTAGGCATTACTACTGTTAAAAATCAAGTAATTTTTCAATATCAAAGAGCACTGTATCTATTGCTAAATTAAATAGTTGTTGGCCATATTCTTTGTCAACATACACTCCATTTTCTTCAACATCCAGTGCTCCCTCTTCTATATTGGGGTCATTTTCACGTGCTTTTTTAAACCCATGCAGACCTACTTCAATGTATTTATTAACATCTGCCTGGTGTTCTAATTCATTTTCATTTATTATGCCCAGAACTTTTGCCATAGATAGCTCTCCGCTTCCTGCATGAGGTCCTTCTGTAGATATTATTTTATTGTTCATCACTATAATCAAATCGGTTTTTTCTTCAATATCCCAGATTTCTGCCATTAATGGCAAGTTTCCACCATGGGCATTTACTATAACGACTTTTTCAATATTCAAGAATTCTTTTGCTGAATTTAAGGTTTCAATTACATTTTCTTTTAATGTATCTAGAGAAACATGAATTCCATGGTCTATTTCGTCTAATTCGTATGCTGGAAATATTATTCCTAAAAATTTTGCTCCAGATTTTAGGGATGATTGAAATGCAATATGCGCAGCTATCTTTGCATCTGTATCTATTGGCAATGCCGGTCCATGGTTTTCCAGGTGTGATCCAAGTGCAATTATTCCAATCTTGTGAATGTTGGGGTCACGAATATTTCCTGCCCGGTATCGTAATTCAGCCATTATATCACCTATATTTCAAAGTTCCAAATTTCATCGCCGACAAAGTGTTTTGTTTCTATGGCTTTTCCAGAGTCATTTTCAACCATTTCTTCTCCAGTTATTAAGCTTACTCCAATAGCTAATGGCTTAGCATGTGTTTCATCTACGATTAAAACAACATCTCCTGGGGCAATATTATCATCTGCAGCAGTAATTCCAGGACTCATGATGTCTGCCCCATTTGTTACAAAGCGTACTGCACCCATATCTACAGTAACTGTTTTTCCATTAATTTCATTAGCAAGTGCTGCTTTTAATGTTGGAAATGCTTTATCATCAATTATTATGATGTAAGGTTCGCCATCTACTAATATAAATGAATTTGGTTCTGCTTCTAGGATTTCAACATTTTTTTTGTTTTCAAGCAATTCTCCGTATTCGCCTAATTCATTTTTGATTTGTTTTATCTTTTTCTTTTTTAAAAAATTTCTTTTTTTAACTTTAATTGCCATGTTTTTTCCCTATTTTTAGTTAATATAATAACTATTATTTTATAAATTAATAAATTTTTTTCTAACTGAATATCTTGAATCTCTAAAATATACATTATTATAATCTATTTCCTCGTTATAATCTGTATTTTTGTATGGTGGATCTTTGCTTGCGTATTTCATTATTGTTGTTGCATTTTTAGTTATTAGTTGTTTCATGCTGGTATTTATGATATTTATTTTTTTGTTTGAGAATTTGATGCTGGGTATTTCTGTTAGGTAGTATTTGTGCAGTGTCGTGTGATAATATGCTTCCTTTCTAAAATAGATTTTGTTTTTTTCTATTAATTCTTCTGTAATTTTTGTAAAGTGCATGGGATTTATTCCCTTTTTGTGTTTTTGGTATGTTTCTTTTGTTAAAGATTTTCCATAGGCTTCATAGTAGTTAAAGTCTATGAAATATAGTGTTGTTGTTATGACTGTTTTTCCAACATGTGGTTTGTCATAGCTATTTGATAGAATGTAGTTTAATAATTTTGTATATTCTTTTTTGTCAAAATGCATAGTGATTATTAATTTTTAGATTAAATATTTAAAAGAAATTTGCAAGAGAGCATTTGATAACTATTTTTTGGCTTAAAAATACTAACATTTATATATTAGTTTGATTATATAATTTATTATTAGTTTTAATTAGGTTTTGTCTATCTTAACTTGATTATATTATTTCTAATATAGGTAATATTATATTTAATATGATAATTCCTTTTAAAAAAATTTTAACTAAAATACAATTAATGGTAATATAAGGTGATATAATGAGCGGACAAAATGTTCAAAGACCACTTGATGCATTAGGAAAATCTATCGATGCTCCAGTTTTAATTAAACTCAAAGGAGACCGTGAATTCAGAGGTATACTCAAAAGTTTCGATTTACATATGAACTTAGTTCTTAACGATGCTGAAGAGTTACAAGATGGAGAAGTTACTAGAAGATTAGGTGTTGTCCTCATTAGAGGAGACAATATTGTTTATATTTCACCATAAATATTATTCAATAGTTGTTTAATATTATAAAGATTTATAATTAAATAATGGAGGAGGTGTATCAATGTCAAAGGGAACTCCATCAATGGGTAAAAAGAATAAAAAAACCCATATTAGATGTAGAAGATGTGGTAGAAATACTTACCACGTACGTAAAAAAGTCTGTGCTTCTTGTGGATTTGGTAGATCTAGTAAATTAAGGAGATACAGCTGGCAAAATAAAAAACCAACTACTAGACAAAGATTAGTTTAAGTTGGATAAACTTATTGGAGATTATTAAATTAATCTTCATTCAAACCACTTTTTTTAAAAATTATCATCACAGAATTAATTTTATATATTGTTTTTAACCGAATTATATTTGAGGTAATAATTATGTCTGAATTAACAGATTTAGCTTTAAAAGATAATATTAATTTGGATGAATGTATAGTATTTACAAAAGATAATGGTGATATTTTAGCTGTCAATATAAAGTATGTCGGTATTAAGCAAAGACAGGATAAATTGATGGGTGTTAACTTTTCCATGTCTCCAAAACAAGTAAAACAATTGGATGAGTTTTTCTCTACTGTTAATGTTGGTGAATTGTTCTATTATGACATATCTCAAACAGGCAATATTCCTGTTAACTATAGGGGATTGTCTAATGTCATTAAAAAAAGAAGTACTCGGGTAGAATCAGTTTTTGAGGTTTCTTTGTTAATGCAGCCTGCTCAAAACATGCCGAAAGATAATTACTTTAATCCGTCTTGTGACTGTTGTACATTGCATCATATCATTTAGATATATTTGCTCTAAATTATATCTGGGGATGAATTATCTCAATTTCATCCTCAACAGCATCCCAAAAATCCTGTGCCCAGTTTTTTTGTGCATCAATAACCAAATCGAGTAATCTTACTTTACCATCCCTAAACCTGAATAATCTATAATCTGTCTGTGGTTTTTTGGCACTCCCTTCCTTGTTGCAGTCAAGGTATATTCCCTCTAGGTATTCTCCTTCAAAATCTCCTGCTTTTACAAAATCCCCTACTAATGAGTATCCGTTGGTTACACTTTTATCTAGCTCTTCCACTGTTTTCAACCATCCGCCTTGTGCTCTGAATTTTATGTCAGGGTCTATTTTTGTTATTTCTTCTTTCCAGTTCATTATCATGTTACCAAATCCTTGATTCCTTTTTTATTTTTGTATATATTTAAACGAAGAGATAGAGCATCTGACAAGTATTATATAACATAAGTTATATAATGAAGTTTATATAAATTAAAAATCATAATTTATATAATAATTAATTACTTGGTAATTGGACTTATTAATATGAATTTATTTGAAAAATTTTCTATTGAACCAAATAATGAAGATTATTATAATATGGCTTTCACACATGGTTCATATGCTACGGTAAATGGGATAAAATATGATTATGAACGTTTAGAGTTTCTTGGTGATTCTATACTGAATATGTTGGTTTCAGAGTATCTTTATAAAAAATATCCTAAATATGGTGAAGGTAAACTAACTAAACTTAGAGCAAATTATGTATGCCAAGCAGCTTTAATAGAATATTCTCATGAATTAGGTTTAAAAGACTATTTAAAAGTTTCAGTAGATGAAATGAAATTAACAGATAATGAAGTATTGTCCATTACTTCAGATATATTTGAATCATTTTTAGGTGCATTATTCCTGGATCAAGGTTTTGCATTTACAAAAAGATTCATTGCTAAAATTATATTCAGACATATTGATGATGAAAAAGTATATTTCAACGATTATAAATCAAAAATAAAAGAATACTGTGATTCTAGGGAAATTAAAATAAATTATGAACTTCTTGAAGAATATGGTGTTCCTCATGATAAAACATTTATCATGGCCATTTATCTTGATGAAAATGAAATGGGTCATGGAAAAGGAAGAAATAAAAAAGAAGCTGAACAATCTGCAGCAAAAGCAGCAATGAGAAATTTAGAGTTAATCTGGTGATTTAAATGGATAAAGATTCCGTAGGTTTGGTGAAAACAAAATTTTTAAAAATTGATGAACCTTTTGAATTGGAAAGCGGCAAATCCTTAGAGTGTATCACTATAGCTTATGAAACTTATGGAAAATTAAATAATGATAGAAGTAATGCTATTTTAATTTGTCATGCATTAACTGGAGATGCACATGCTGCAGGTTGGCATCGTGGAGAAAAAAAACCTGGATGGTGGGATATGATTATCGGTCCGGGTAAAGTATTAGACACTGAAAAATACTTTATTATTTGTTCTAATGTATTGGGCGGATGTAAAGGAACAACGGGTCCAAGTTCAATTAATCCAAAAACCGGAAAGGAATATGGTATTGATTTTCCTGTAATTACGATTAAAGATATGGTTGATGTTCAAAAACTATTGATTGATTCATTTAATATTGATCAGTTATATGCAATTATTGGAGGTTCAATGGGAGGAATGCAAGTTCTTCAATGGGTTGTTAGCTATCCTGAAATGATGAAAAAAGCGATTCCAATAGCTACAACTGCTAGGTCTTCTCCTCAGCAAATTGCATTTAATGAAGTTGGTCGCCAAGCAATATTTTCAGATCCTGATTGGAATGAAGGCAATTATCATGCTTCTGGAAAAATTCCTAAAAACGGTTTATCTCTAGCCCGTATGATTGCCCATATTACTTATTTAAGTGATGAATCAATGTATCTTAAATTTGGACGTGATTTGCAGGATAAAGATGAAATTAGTTATGACTTTACAATGGATTTCCAGGTTGAAAGTTACTTACATCATCAGGGTGAATCATTTGTAAAGCGTTTTGATGCTAATAGTTATTTATATATCACAAAAGCAGTTGATTTATTTGATTTAGCTATTGATAACTCTATTATTGAGGGTTTTAAAGATGTTAAAGCTAAATTGGAAGTTATTTCTGTAAATTCTGATTGGCTATATCCAACAGAACAAAGCACAGAAATTGTTTCTGCCCTTAATGTAAATGATGTTGCAGTTTCATTTTCGGAAATTAAATCTAACTATGGTCATGATGCATTTTTACTTGAAAAAGGACAGCTTAACTATTTATTGTCAAAATTCCTATCAGACAATATTGTTAGTGATTTAATGATGCATGATGTAGCAACAATCAAAGAAGAAGATTCTGTTCAAAAAGCTGCTAAATTAATGCTTGAAAGAAATATAACTCACATACCTGTGGTTACTGATGATAATAAGCTTATTGGTATAGTTACTAGTTGGGATTTATCAAAATCAATTGCAATGAATACTGATAATCTAAAAGATATAATGACAACAACAGTTAAATTCTGTCATTCTACAGATTCTATTGCTGATATTTCTCGTCTGATGAGTAAATTTGATATTTCATGTTTACCTGTTGTTGATGAGGATTTTATTGTTGAAGGACTGATAACTATTGATCAAATCAATAATATCTTTTCATAATTTTTTTATTTATCAATATGATTATTTCAATTTTTAATTTTTAGATATGTTTTATTAAAACCTAAAATTTCATCGTAATCCAGTTCATAGTGGAGGGATGATAATTTTTTCAGGCTATCGGACTTTATTAACTTTTCATTGTTAATTGGATTATACAAATATCCGTCATCTGTAAGCATTATCACGATATAATCATTTATTAGTCTTATTGTAATGTCTATTTCATTCACATTGTCGTTGTTTTCAAATATGTTTATACAAATTTCTTCTATTGCCTTTGCAATATCTTGTGTGTGCTGTTTGAAAATTTTTTCAATATTTGCTATAATTTTTTTATTTTTCTCATGGAACTCTTTTTCATCAATTTCCAGTAATTTTCTTCTGAATGTCCATGTGATTAGATTTGTATCCTGAAGCATGTAATGTGCATTAATTTCAGTATAATTGGTTTTTTGTTTATATGTGGAGTAAATAATAAAAATTAAAAGAGGTAGTGTTTCGGATATTAATATTGAAATCCAAATGCCAATACCTCCTATTATTTTTGTTAATATCAATGCTCCGGCAATGGCAAATAAAAACTCTTCGATAAAGGTTATTATGGAAGCAATTTTATTTTGTTCAATAGCTTGCGCATAATTTGTTAATAGATAGGTCAAGCAACGGCCAACTAAAGAAAATGCAGTAATGCGTAAGGCTAATGTAACAGGTTCAATGTAATATGCTTCGGTGATATCGAATATTATGAGCAATATTTCAGGATAAATGAATAATAATATGCTTATTGGTAGTGAAAGAATCACTGTTTGTTTTAATGAATGTTTAATGATATAATGTACAGCCTTTAAATCGTCTTCTTTAAAGAGTACTGTCACGATAGGGCTCATGGTCTTCATAATCCCAGATAAAAACATATAAACAAATGTTTCGCTGTTATCATATACTAAAAATGCTAGAAGTCCAGCAACACCCCAATATGTAGTACATAAATAAGTTAAAACAATAGTTTTCACGGAAAAGAAGATAGTTCCAATGACTTCCGGTGTGTTAAGTATTATATCTTTAACTGCGGATAGGATTTCTTTTATTTTAAATTTGGCAATTGAAATTAATTTATAAGAGCGTTTTTCATTAAATAAATATTTGGAAATATAGATAGTACCAATTAGATATCCTAAAACTGATGCTAAAGCACAACCATTAATGCCCATATTTAATCCTTTCAGAAATATTATATCAAAAATTATATTTAATATATTGGCAATTAATGCAGTATAAAATGGTATTTTAGGAAATCCGTCTGAACGAATGAAAAATGAAAGGACTAGAATATAACAATTTAATGGATAATAAAACATTAATATTAATAAATACTCTTTACTGATGTTAAAAATCTCTGCCGGTGTATTTAAGCTAATTAGTATTTCGTCTGTAAAGAGTACAATTGATAAAATAAATAGCAAGGATATTAAAAGAATACCTAATATTGATATGGTAAAATAAAAATTTGTTTTTTCAGGTTCTAAATTAGATTTGGCTCTTAATGCTAATAGAATACCTCCTTGACCAAATAATGTATAAAAAATGCTGGTAACATATTTCAAAGGAGAGCCTAAAAAAAGTACAGATAATTGTGTGGAATCTAATAGGAATCCTGCAATAACCACATCAATAAATCCGCATAATGAACCTGAGATTATAGTAAATAAAGTAGGTAATAATAGTTCATTATATTTGTTTTTTAAAAGGGTATATCTTCTTTCCATTTCATTCTCCTATTTTTATGTTTAACTTAAATCGTTGATATTTATTGGATTTTAATTCTCTTTATTGTTATAATTCAGTATGATTTTTCTAGTTTCATAGCTATTTCTTTAAAGATTTCATGTAAATAATTTTCATTTTCGAATTCACAGTAATATTTAAAACCTAATTTTTCTAAAACCCTTTTTGATTGGATATTTTCAATTCTATAACTTGCATAAATTTCATTTATATTCAAATCATTAAATGCATGTTCAATTAATTTTTCAGATGATTCTGAGGCATAACCATTGCCCCAATATTCCTCGGCTATCCAGTAACCAAGTTCAACCGCGCCTTCACCCCACCAGTGATTAGTGTCTGGATGAAAAAGTAAACCGACACATCCAATAGGAATATTATCCTTAACAGTTGCATATGTTTCTTTTTTAGAAAAAACGGTTCTGATAATATTTAAACTATCATTTATGCTTTTATGTGGTGGCCATCCAGCAATTGGCCCTACATTCGGATTTTTTGCAAAATGATATAAGCACTTAGCATCAGATTCCATCCATGGTCGTAATATAAGATTGGTGGTTTTTAGAATCATTAATTATAAATATTATTTTTAAAATATTAAAAGATTATTTACTGGAGTGAATATATAATTGAATAGTGATTAAAATGAGTTGCTGGAAATATTGGCCAAAAATAGAAGAAATTGCAGTGAAATTGGAAGATTATGGTGTAGATTCTCTTGATGATTTGTCCTTGTTAAATGATGTGGATTTGGATGAAATAACTGCATTATTGGATGAAATAGAGGTTATTGCACATGATGAAACAATAGATTTTGATTCAGCAAAGCATATATTGGATGATAAAAAGATGAATAAGGCCCTAAAATTAATTAGAAAATTCTATTTATACACCGGTGCTAGATTAGAAACAAACAATGCTACACAAATCATTGAATCAGACGACCCTCAAGCAACATTAGATACATTTCATTTCTATGAAAGATATGAAGGTTTACTTACAAATGAATCTAAATTAGCTCATTGGCATGAAGATAAAACATTTGTTTTTGTAGGTAGTGGACCTTTACCGTTAACACCAATATTATTCAGACAGAAATTCGGATGCAAATGTATAGGTATTGAAATACAAGAAGACGTTGCTGAATTATCAAGAAAAGTTATTAAAAAATTAGATCTTGATGATGGTATAGAAATACTTGTTGGGGATGAAACCTTACTTAAAGATATTGATTTTGATATATTAATGGTAGCAGCATTTGCTGAGCCTAAAGAAAGAGTGTTTTCTAATGTTTGGGAAATTGTGAATGAAAAAACACCAGTCCTTGTTAGAACATATAGTGGTATGAGAGCTATTCTTTATGCGCCATTAACAGATAAAATACTTAGAGGCTTCCACAAAGAGGTAATGTTACTTCCGATAGGAAATACAAATAATACTAGCGCACTACTAAGAAAAGTTGTTTAATATATTTTTCTTTCTAATTATTTTTTTATAAAATATGATTTCAATTCTTTAAAAATAAAAAATAGGGTTTAAAACCCTTTAACTGGTAGCTTTTTTTAGTGCCTGATTGATGTCTTCGATTAAGTCACGAGCGTCTTCTATGCCGACAGACATTCTAATGAAATCTGGTGTGATTCCACTGTCTAACTGCTCTTCATATGTCATGTTTGAGTGTGTTGTACTTGCAGGGTGAATAACAAGGGTTTTTGAATCTGCAATATTTGCAACATGACTTAACAGTTCAACGCTTTCTATGAATTTCTTACCTTCTTCAATTCCGCCTTTAATTCCAAAGCTTACAATACATCCATAATTGCCGTTTAAGTATTTTTCAGCCATTTCATGGTTTTCATTATCTTCAAGGCCAGGATAATTAACCCAGGATACTGCTTCATGATTTTTTAAGAATTTAGCTATTTCCATTGCATTTGAACAGTGTTGATTAACCCTAAGTGATAATGTCATGCAGCTTTGTATAATCAAAAATGCATTTATAGGGCTCATTACGGTTCCTAAATCTTTCATTAAATGGGCTCTTGCTTTCATGATATATGCCTTTTCGCCAAAAGCTTCAGAATATACTAATCCATGATATGATTCATCTGGTTCTGTAAACATTGGGAATTTACCATTTGTCCAGTCGAATTTTCCACCATCAACAATCATACCTCCCATGCTTGTACCATTTCCTGATAAAAATTTAGTTGCTGAGTGAACAACAATATCAGCGCCATGGTCAAGCGGTTTTACCATTGTAATTGCTGAAGTATTATCTACTATTAATGGAATGTCATTTTCATGTGCAATTTCGGCTATCGCTTCAAAATCTGGAATGTCCAATTGCGGATTTCCGATGGACTCACAGTAAATTGCTTTTGTATTTTCATTAATTGCTGCCCTGTAGGCATCTAAATCATGGGTATCAACAAAATTAACTTTAAT
>CACXWH010000036.1 GCA_902771225.1 uncultured Methanobrevibacter sp.
AATACCACTTAACATTCAAAACAAGCATAAAAAAATAAAAAAAAGAAACCAGTACCCATTATAATGTAGTATACCCTTCCCCCACAGTGCAATTCATCCCCGACCTAAGAGGTCGGGGTGTTCTTGCAAAAATATGATAAAAAATTGAAAATCATCAATAAAGATTTGATAACATTAATTTACAAGAATACAGTCATTAGGACAAATTGCTTCACAAACTTTACAATGTTTGCATGTTAAAGGACTTCTGACTATTGTATCTTCTCCTTCTTTGATTAAAACATTATTCGGGCATGCTATAACACATTTTTCACAATCTGCACCATTACAATCATCAGTATTAATATCAATATGTGATTCGACAATTTCCTCTTCTTTATCCTTATTCCTTTTGAAAAATGAACCTAAACCCATAATAATTTATATATTAATAGCCATTAATAACTCTTTTCAATCATAGCCCTGAGACTCAAGATAATTATCAATTGCATAATTATCTCCATATTCATAATGGTCATAATACCAGTCAGGATCATTTCGAGCTATTGTTGATGGAGAAGTATCAACATGATATCGGCTTGAAGAAGTTGAAGAATACGAAGGCTCATGATAATTAATATCTGATCTGCTTAATCCCAATATATCATAAAATAATTCTTCCAAATTAAAATTTTTCGCATTATTATCCAAAATTATTCCATAGACCATCTTGTTTTGAGGATTATATTGAAGACAATATATGGCAAACATATTATTTTTGTTAAATATATTTCCATATGCAAAGGCTTTTTTGTTTGTATCATTTACCTTTAAAGAAGAATCTTTAACAGGTTCTTTCCAAACGATTGCATAAGACTTTTTACCCATTACATCTACAAAACTGATATTTCGAGCATCTTTCCATTTAATTATAGTTTTTGAATTATTAACTTCACCATCCGAAATTTTTTCACTTTTATACTGTAATGATTCATTTATTGTAGCCACCATATATCCATCCTGGCCAATATCAATTGTTACCTTATCATCAGAACCTGCAAAACTGGGCGGGGATATTAAATAGGTAACTCCTCCAATGACAATTCCCAAAACGCATAAAATTACAAAAACAATTAGTATATAACTAATTATGGACTTTAGATTTTTCATTAATTATACTTGTGTTTAAGTTATTAATATAATCATTCATCTAAGAATCTGGCTCATCCAATCAAGCCTATCCTCACCATTTCACTTTAAAGCTATCCCTATAAGATTACTTCCGTTAAAAACTCCTTTTAAAACAGTATCCATCATTTCAACCATAAAAAACTAAAAAATAATTATATTTTACTAATTTCAGACCGGATTAATATACAAGTCCGAAATTCCATTGGTGTTATTTTACTTCAAGAACAGACAAACAAATTTTTAAACTAATATTGCTAAATATAATATGTAATGAATACAAAAATACAAAGTTTTATTGCAATATCAGATATAGTGTCATTAATGAATATGGGTAGCGGATTTATATCAATTATCATGTCTATAAACCATGATTTTTATCTTGCAAGTATTTTTATGATATTTTCTCTACTTTTTGATTCGGTTGACGGTTTGATAGCTCGCAAAACCAATAGAAATGATGAATTTAGTTTCGGTAAAAATATAGACTCACTGTCCGATGTTATTTCATTTGGTGTTGCACCGGCAATATTTTTATATGCATTCAGTTCAGCTAATGCAAATTATCTTGAAATACCTACACTTTTAGTTTCCTTATTTATTATTATTTGTGGAGTTTTAAGATTAACCAGATATAATGCGATTTCAGATAAGGTTAAAGGTTTTATAGGTTTTCCAATTCCGGGAATAGCAATTATTATGGCCACCTATTACTTAAGCGGACTATTTAACATTTATATTGCTTTAATATTAGCCATTATAGTTTCAATAGCTATGATTTGCAATAAATCTTATGAGAAATTCGATAATTTATACCTTTTAATTTTAAATACTCTCTGTTTATTATGTATTGTCTTTCAAATCCCAATAAACATTGGTTTTGTTAATGGTGCTGCTTTGATTGTTCTTTTAACATCTTTAACTTATTTATTTATAAACCTGATTAAAGGATAGATATGAAAAAAAGATATTTAATTTTAATAATTATTCTAATATTTCTCGGTGCATATTGCATATACTATGTAAATGATTATTATCATGCAGACGATACAAGTTTGAGTTATATTAACGGTAGTGAAAATGTTAGTGTCAGTAAAATCAGCAATGGTCTTTTTATAGATGGGCTGGGCAATGACACGGCATTGATATTTTATCCAGGCGCGAAAATAGAGTACACTTCATATTTACCTTTAATGAACAATCTGGCAAATAAAGGAGTTGATGCATATCTGGTTGAAATGCCATTAAATTTAGCATTTTTAGGCTCAGACAGTGCAGATGAAATTATAAAAAATTCCAATTATTCCCATTATATTTTAGCCGGCCATTCATTAGGCGGGTCAATGGCAGCCAAATATAGCTCAAGCCATAATGTTGATGGATTGGTTCTTCTTGCAGCTTATCCTGCTGATGAAGTAAAGATTCCAGTTTTATCCATATACGGTTCTAATGATAAGATTTTAAATTTAAAAAGTTATAATGAATCCAAATCATTAATTAAAGATAATTTCACAGAAAATATTATTAATGGCGGGAATCATGGCCAATTTGGAAATTGCGGATTCCTAAAAGGAGATGGAAATGCCACTGTCAACTCTACAGTACAGCAAAAGGAAACTGTAGATTATATAATTGATTTTATTAACCAGGTAAAATAAAATTTAATTCCTTTATCATCAGCAGCAATCTGGCCAAAATAAAAGCACCAATAAAAATTCCCAAAATCCATAAAACAGATACAAAAACAGTCTGTTCATAGACTTTTAAAAATGGATATGGTCCTACAACAATTTTTAATATATTTAAGCTGATTAAAATTAATGCATAAATTACTGTAAAATACAAAGCTCTTAAATTGTTTTTTAATGTATTTTCCAAACTATTCTCATCAAATAATAAAAAGGATATCAAAGCTATTATTGGACATAATACATGCATCAATAGATTTGGTCCGGATAAAAACATAAATTGAAAATCAAAATTAGACAAAGGATACAATGCAAATAAAACAACCAAAAAGGTTATTAATACTGATACTGTAGATGAATATTTGGCCAGATGAACTATATATGGAATGTTTTTCCTTGAAATTAAATACAGAACTGCTGATATTAAAAGAAAAATATTGGAATCTATTGTATAAAATGTTAAGTCGATGCATCCTAAAGCATCCAAGCATTGTATTAAAGCAATGCATTCCAATATTATTAATAGAACATTAAGCCAAATGCCCACATCATACCTTTCCATCAATAACCCTCTCCGTCAAATGTGCGCGGGTCATCGTAAATGTCTTCATACCAGTAGTTATCATAGATATAATCATCCATCCGTACATTATCCCCATAGTTATTATGGTCATAATAATTATATATTGAATTTCCGCCGCTTCCGGATGTTACTGAAATTGTTTTAGTTAATGATGAAGGATTATAATTATTATTTCCTTTAAATTCAACATTTATAACATAGTTTCCTTTATTTGTTCCTAAAAAAAAGATATTCTGACCAGTTTTATTAAGTGATTTTGTAGGCAATTTTCTAACACTGCCGTTTGGTTTTGTTATCTTAATTGAGAATTTTACATTAGGAACCGGATTATTATTTGAATCTTTCAGTGATACTATTGATGAATAACCTGAAGAATCCTTTTCTATTTCAAAATGCGTGTCTTCTTTTGCAGATACAAAAGCCATACCTACAAGAAAGACAACTAAACACAATAATATGAAGAACATTTTATTCATGTTATTATATTATGTGTAAGTATTATATATAATTTCAACATTTAAATAATGCTTAATTCCATAGATTAATCAATGAATATCAAAACAGAAATTAAAGAAGCATTTGTGGAAAATAAGAAAATTTTTACCATACTATTAGTTATTTTTATCCTAGGTTTCATTGTAGGCGTTGTTATAGCTGACGATATTGCACCAGTGTTAATGCCCGCACTTAAAGAATTGGTAAAAGATGCAAACATATCCTCAATTAATGCTTTTAGTATAATGATTCATAATGAAACCACAGCAATTACAGTCTTTTTAGGATCAATAATATTTGGAATCTATGCGATAATAGGAATATTTGCCAATGGTTTAGTAATGGGATTTATGGCAGGATATACTATTAAATCAGCATATGGTTTGATAATCTATTTGGTATTAATAGTTCCCCATGGAATAATTGAGATTCCAGCATTTTTATGTACCTGTACGGCAGGAATATTACTGTTCTTGTTTGTTTTTAGATTTATTGAAGATTTAATTCATAAAAATACATTTAAAGAATCATATGACAATAACAAAAAGACATTAAAACATGCAATCATATTATTATCAATATCTCTAGTATTATTTGCAATAGCTGCATTAATAGAAGGTTTTATTACGCCTGAACTTGGAAACATAATCAATCAGCAAATAAATGGAACTAGACTATTTTAATCCATTATAAAAAAAGAATAAGGAATTAATAATTAAGATGACTTTTAACTTCATCTGTTGATTGTCTTACAACTTCAGCTGCCTGCTTAAATTTATTTTCTTCATAATCGTTCATATGAATAGCGACAATCATAACAATTCCTTTTTTAGATAAAACAACAGGAACACCTAAAGAAACACCATCTACACCTGCAATTTCACCATTTAAATATGTACTTACGGTTAATATTTTATGACTATCCGAAATAATAGTTGAAATTAAATTAGAAATTGCATAGGAAGGTCCATATTCAGTTGCACCTTTTTTAGAAATTATCGTATTTCCTGCTTTTCTAAGACGGGAAATGAGTTTTGGAATATCAATATCCACAGTCTGGATGAAATATTTCAACGGAATACCACCAATGGTTGTTGAACTTAATAAAGGAACCATATGATCCCCATGTTCACCAATAACCCTTGTATGGACTTCTGAACTATTAATATTAATTTGTTTTGAGAAATATGTTTTAAGCCTTAAAGAATCCAAGTGATTTCCAATTCCGATTACTTTTGTTTTATCAAAACCAGAAGCTTCAAGAGCAATGGTTGTCATGACATCCACAGGATTAGTGGCTATTAATATAATGGAATCTGGAGCATGAACTGCAATTTTTTCCGCATAATCTCTAACAATTTCAGCATTGGGAATAGCTAAATCCAATCTTTTCATCCCTTCTTTTCTTGGAGCGCCTGCTGTAATTAATACAATATCAGAATTAGCTATATCTGAAAATTGGGATGATGGAGTTAATTTACAGTCAATATCTTCTGCAGCTAGAGCATCATACATATCAAATGATTCACCTTTAGCTTTTTCAATACTACTTTCTCTTGCAAATAATACAATTTCATCAACTGTATCTGCCCTTGCTAATGTAAATGCAACATTTTTTCCGATTACACCAGTTGCACCTAAAATACTTACCTTTGCCATATTATCATAATATGGTTTTTATTATAAAAATAATTAACTAACATCAATTAAAAAAGATATGCTATAAAATTACCAAATGGAATACTGATATATTCTTCTAAAACACCGGCAATAATCATTACAACAAAAGCCAAAATAAATATGGTCAATGATTGATATAAGAGCTTTTTAGTAATTTCTAAAGAATTTGTAATACTTCCATTTGCTAAATTTTTGGAAGGTTTAAATATATTTTTAATAAATTTAACGACGAATAAAAATAACAAAAATCCGGCAAAACTATTTAAAATAGTGCTTAAATCTTCAAAAAATCCATGGAGGCAAGTTAATTTTAAAAATAAAAATGGATCTCCACATGCTAGTTCTGTTGCTCTTGAAACAATACCGGACATTCCAATATTCAGAGCCATGTCATAAAATGGCCCAATACATAAAAATATTGCTTCAAAATAATATATGATATTTATTAAACAATTATTGCAAATGATTTCCATCATGTCATGAAATGAAAAAAAGGTTTCTTGAGACAAATATGCATAATTTGATAATTCGGCCGGAGTATAAATAAAATCTGCAATATAGTATCCTCCAATCCAACAGGATACACCAAATAACAAAGTGAAAATAAACAGGTATTTATGTTCAATAAATGCACTTTTTACATATTTGAAATAACTTTCTAAAAATGACATTATTTATTAATTTATAAATACATATTAATATATGATTATAAAATTCAAAAGTGATAATATGAATAAAACTTATATTTTCGGACACAAAAGTCCAGATACTGATACAATCACATCCAGTTTAGTAATGTGTGAATTTGAAAGACAACTTGGAAATGAAAATGCTGTTGCATGCAGATTAGGTAATATAAATAAAGAAACCGAATTTGTTTTGAATTATTTAGACATTGAAGCACCTGAATTAATTGAATCACTTGATGAAGGCAGCGATGTTATTTTAGTAGATCACAACAGTCCATCCGAATCTATTGATAATTTAGAAAACATGAATATTAAAAAAGTCATAGACCATCACAAGATTGCTCTTGAAACTTCCTATCCTTTATTTTACAGAGCAGAACCTGTAGGATGTACAGAAACAATTTTATTTAAATTATTTAATGAAAATAATGTTAAAATTGAACCTAAAATAGCAAAATTAATGTTATCTGCCATTATTTCAGATACTTTACTTTTAAAATCACCAACTACTACCGAAGATGATAAAAAAGCTGTGGAAGAATTGGCTAAAATTTCAGATGTTGATTATGAAGAATATGGTTTAGAGATGTTGAAAGCAGGAACTGACCTTTCAAGCTTTACAATTGATGAGATTTTAGCTCTTGATGCAAAACAGATTGATTTTAAAGATGTTAAATCCATAGTAAATCAGGTTAATACTGCCAGTATTGATGATGTTTTAGAAATGAAAGATGAATTGGAAGCAGGAATTGAAAAGATTATTGAAAAAGAAAATCTGGATTTGTTCATGCTTTTAATAACTGATATTGTAAACAGCAACTCCCAGGTCATTGTTTTAGGTCGAGATGCTGCTTTAGTTGAAAAAGCTTATGGAGTAAAACTAGAAAATAATACTGCTCTTTTAGAAGGTGTAGTTTCACGTAAAAAACAAGTTGTTCCTATAATGACTGAAAATGCTTAAAGTGAGTTGTATTTAACTCACTAACATTCCTTTTTTTCAAATAATTGTTCCAATAAATCATCATTGTTTTTATAAAATGATAAATAATCCATTATCATTGGCGGTGCCTGAATAACGGCAAGTGAATTTTTCATTGATAAATAAACATTTTCCGCTTTGTTTTCTATAGCTACTCTCAACAAATCAGGCAAATTGATAAAACTTTCATCATCAAGTACACATATGTTTGATTGAATTGCCTGATTATTATTAATGCTTTCTATTGCTACAAGCAAAGGTACTTTAAATTGACTGGTTAAACCATTACCCGTTAAATTTTCAAGTGTGATTTCATAATTTAAGTCATCGAAATTATTCAAAATTTCTTTTTCAATTTGTGAAGGAGAAATTATTAATTCATCCGATTTTTTAACACCTAACTTATAAATATCAATTTGATTATCCTGACTATTGGCTACAAACAAAACCTCACCTTCATCCAAATCACCATTATTGAAATATTCATTTACCTCTTTTGTAATTGCTTCCGATTTTTCTTCCGGTAATTCAGTATCGGCAGTAATTTCTTCATCTGATGAGTTTAACTGTTTAAGTAAATTAATTATTTCATCATTTTGACTTACGATCTTTTCATTTAGCTCAATTAGCTTATCTATTTTTTCCTCACTCATTAAACCACACACGATTACTTTTATATCTAATATATTATTATATCCACTTAATTAAAGTAATTTTTCAAAAAGAAAAATATTAAATTAATGTATGAATAAAATGATTATTAAGGTGATTGAAATAACAGATAAAAAAAATATAATTATTTTAATTATTATCATTCTAGCTGTTATAGGTTCGTTATTTTTATACAATGCAATGTCAAATAAAACTAATGTAAATCATTGGGAAAATGACTTGGGAACTGTAGATAAAACTGTTTATGGAAATGGCAATTCTTCTACAGAACTCGTTTTAATAGCAGGTATTCATCCAAGAGAACCATTATCTATTGAGCCTGAAATCGAAGCTGCCAGGCAATTTGCTGAAAAACATGATGTTAAATTTACTGTCTATCATATTAATGTAACAAAAGACCCTACAGAGTATCAGCAAAGCCGTGACAATGGCGAAAGTTTAGTCCATGATTTTGTTGTTCCGGATATTAGAACCACAAATGGAAAAGCAGTGATTATAAGTCATTCACATGTTGAAGGTTATGGTGAAGGATTTTACTTAGCTACACCGGCAATGGATGATAAATCTGTTGATATTTCTCAGAAAATAGCTAACTCCAGTGATTTTAACTATTTCCCAAGAAATGTTTCAAAACCGGTAGAAGCATCATCTGCAAAACTTGTTTCAAATCCAATAGCAGAATCAGGTTATCCTACATTTGTCTATGAAATACCTGAAAATATCACAGAACAGACTTCAACAGATAAAGCTATCGAACTGTTTGGCTTAATGTATGATATTGTAAAAAATAACTAATGTAATTTAATTATTAAAAATAAACTTTAATAATTTAAAAAAACAAAATAAAAATTAATATTAAAGGATTGTTTAAAATGTTAAGTATTAATCAATGTTATTTAGATTTTGTCAATAAAATATTAAAAGAAGGCAAAGAAACTTATAAAGACAGCAATCATCATTTATTAGAAAGTTTAGGGAATTTCTATATAATCGATGACCCGTTAGACTTAAAATTTAGGGCAAAATATCAAAACTATACAACTGATATGATGCTGGCAGATATTAAATCTGGAAAATTTGACATAGAGGGATGTCCAATAAAAAGCGATGCATTATACGAATATGTTAACTCAGTTGAAGACCCTGAAATTATCAATAACACCCAAGGATTCGTATACACATATCCAAATCGTATTTTCGCTCATTTTGATGTAGACCAGTTTGAAAGTATGAAAAAAAGAATCTTAACTGCAACAGGATCAAACCGTGCAGTTGCAGTAACAATAAATCCAATAGAAGATTCCGAAGAAGAGGACATTCCATGTTTACAATTCCTACAATGCATTGTACGTGATAACGAATTAACAATCCATTGTATTTTCAGAAGCAATGATATTTACGGAGCATTTTATTCAAACATGTTCTTTATTGCATATCTTGGAATTAAAATGAAAGATGAAGTGAATAAAGAAATAATGGGTGAAAAATTAAACTTTGGAGGAATCCATTACCACTCCACATCCGGCCATATATATAATACCGATGTAAAAGCAGCACGTAAATTAATAGCTAACAACAAATAGCTATTAAACTTATTTTTTTTAAATTGGACTGAAAAACATCTAAATAGCCGATGAAATTTTACAGACTCAAAAAAAATTAAAGATTAGGTTGAAAAACCTAATTTAATATAGTTACAGTATTTGCATTATTCAAACCATTGTAGGATGAGGTGATTATGTATTTACCTGCAATCAAATTAATATTTAAACTTGCAACACCATTATTATCCGTCACTTTTTCATAAAATACACCATTAATATTGAATTTTACTACTTGGTTAGGATAAGGTTTACCATTTCCGTCTAAAACAGTAACAGTAAAAGGAGATTTAACACCATATTTTTTAGTCAGATCATTAGTTTTTAAGACATTCAAGACATTGATTTTATTTGATGCTCGGGACCCATCATATTCTGCCGTAATTATATAATTTCCAGGAGGCAAATTAATATTTATACTAGCAACACCATTAGAATCCGTTACACGAGAATAAAATACTCCATTAATGTTAAATGTTACAGTTTTACCTGCTTCAGCTTTACCTGTTTTAGATAATACTTTAACACCATATTTTGAAGAACTTTTATAATATTTTGTTAAATCATGATTTTCAACTATTCTTGGAAGGATTTTAACAATACTGGTTCCCATTTCATTGGTTACCGGATTAGTTACAGTTAAAATATAAGTTCCATCACCAAGATTAAGGTTTAATCTTACAATACCTTCAGCATTAGTGATTTTATCATAGAAAACACCATTAATATTAATTCTAACCTTTGCATTTGCTACAGTCTTACCATGATTATCCAATATTGTGGCATAGAATTGTGTATCATTTCTATAATATTTGGTTACATCCTTAGTTAAAATAGTTGGTTTTACCTCAATCGTATTATAATTAACTATTGAATCATATTTGACGGTTATAGCATAATTTCCGGAATTTAAATTAATGGCAAGTGAAGCATATCCATTGGCATCTGTGGTTCTGGAATAATCAATATTCTGCAATGTAAAAGAAATAGCTTTATTGGCCAAAGCATTTCCGTTTTTATCCATTAGCTTTGCGCCAAATCTTGTACCGTCCTTATAATACATTACAACATCATTTGTTGTTAGAGAGACTGAATTATCTATAACCTTAAAATCATCTTTAGCTGTGATTGAATAATATTTGTCATCTCCACTGTAGGACAGTATTGCTTCATAGTTTCCCTGAGACAATTTAGTTTCTATTTTAAATGTTGTCAATCCATTTTTTACATTTACCGGATAATTATAATTACCAATTTTTATATTTGCACTGAATTCTACATCTGAATTGATTTTGGCAATGATATTATTATTCAATAATGTATCATCAATTTTTAAACTTGCATGTATTAAAATTTTATCTACAGTAATCTTTGATGTTGTTGAACTGGACTGATAAATTGGATGTGAAAATATAGATTCAAGATAATATATTCCTGATTTATCAAAAGATTCACTATATTTAGCAATTCCATCTTTGACATTTACAGAAGTTGATTTGGAATTAAGAATGAATTTTACAGTTCCTGTGTTAATTAAATTATTATTAGAATCTGTAACTTTAGCTACAACATTAACTGTTTTACCGACATTTGTTGTTATATCATCTACTGCAATCTTTGAATTAATAATAATGTCTTTTACAGTTACAGTTGATTTGGCTTTAGAAGAGGCATAATTTTTATCATTATAAACAGCATCAACTTCATATAGTCCTGCTTTAGAAAATGAAGTTTTCAAAATCGCCTGACCTTTTGAAACACTAACAGTGCTTGTTTTACCATCAACAGTGAATAAAACACTTCCGCTATTAATCAAATCATTATTTGAATCTTTAACTGTTGCAATGATATTCACACTACTTGCTACATCAGCTTCCACATTACTCAGTGTTATTTTTGATAATGGCAGATCACTGATTGTCACCCTTAAACTAGTGGTTGAAGATAAATAATCATCACTTTCAAAAGAGAGATAAACTGTAGTGCTACGTGCAAATAACCAGTTTAAAACAGCTTGCCCATTATTTACATTAACAGTAACTTTTTCATTATTAATATTGAATGTAACATTGCCTGAAGTTACCGGTTTATTGTTGCTGTCTTTAACAACAGCGTTTACTTGAACATTATTATTATATATCACTTTATAATCAGCAGTGGTTTTAGTGGCCAGAATAGCCTGCCTAACCGTTATGGTTGATGAAGCAGCAGATGACTCATAGTGAGGTGCTTTAAAGCTAGCGGTAATAGAATACTGACCAGGATTACCATAAGATGTTGTAAATACTGCAATACCATTTTTTACATCAACCACTTGTGTTTTACCATTAGAATTAAAAGTAACAGTGCCGGAATTAATTTTATTATTATTTGAATCAACAACAGTTGCTGTTATATCAACATTTTCACCCATTCTTGGTGAACTGAAGGATAAGCTAATTTTTGATGATGAATAAATATTTTCAATATTGATAACCGCATTATCAGAGGAGGGATTATAATGAACGCCATTATATGTGGCTTTAACTGGGAATTTTCCTTCTTTTGAAAATCTATAATTAAAAGTAGCCTTTCCTGAAACCACATTGACCGCATAGTTATTTCCCTCAATGTTAAAAGTTACATTTCCCACAGTTACGTGATTATTATGGGCATCTAAAACATTTGCTTCAAGAGTAACTATTTCATCAACTTTCGCATCAATATCATTGATAAATGTGACTGTATCTAATGTATCTAATGTTGTAAATGCTTTAATACAGGCTACCTGATTTCCTGAGGAATATTTGAAGTCATATAAATCACTCCATTTTTTGCCGTCATAGCTAATATAAGACATGCCCTTTTTAAAAATTTTCTTATTTGTATATTTACTTTCAGATACTGGAATAGTGGCAATGTTTTGTGTTGTTATTTTAATAGCAATCTCAAAGACATCTCCAACATGCAAAGGTATGAATTTATTTAATTTAAAAGTATAATACCCTTCTGGAGAATAAGCGTTTTGAGAAAATTTAAGCTCATTATTTACATAAATATGTGCTTCATAGTTAGTGTCTGTATCAAAATATGTTGAAAATGCAGCCAATAATTCAGAGTCTGTTGCATTGAATACATTTTTATACCAAACCGTTTTTTGTCCGGTGATTAAAAACTCTGTCATTCCAATGACATCATACTGGTAATTTTTATCTAAATCAACGGTATTATTAAGAATAAAAGTATATGCAGCATGTAATTTTCCAACTTGAACTAATCTTGTATCATAATAAGAAACATAGAAATATCCATTATTTCCCCAATTTTCGCCCCAGCTATTTTTACAAATCCAGGCACCATTTCCCTGAGGAACATTATTAAAATTATATTTGGAGTATGAATCATCCCATCCAACTATAACAACAGCATGATTAGTTGCTTGATTTCCATTATAATAATAAGAATTTTTGTTTTTATTTAAATAATAATCATTATTATATAAACCGCTTGCTACAGCACCATACTTTAAAATGGCTTTCTTAATATCATCATTATCCAGATAAGAACTTCTTGACAAAGATAGGATATCCTGAATATGGAATTTTGAATGAAGAACCGGTGATAATGTGGAATGATCATCGAACTCATCTTCATATTCAAAAACCGGACCTAACCAACTGGTCAGATATCCAATTGCCATTGTATCAAAACCGCCTTTATTAGTTTCCATATTCCAGCCGTAATCTGAATATAAACTAATTAAGTTTTTCATATTCTCTTCAGATAAATCATAGCCGACTCCACTAGCTTTTAACATACAGGATTCTAATGATGCAATTGCTGAAAATGCCCAGCAATCACCGCTGTTTTGTTGATTTTTTACCGGCGTAACATATCCATAATCAACCAAATTATAATAAGATGGAATATTGGTTATTTCATCATGAATATGTTCATTTACAATTAAAGTGTAATTACCATCCCCAAGCCGTAAGTTAATCTCATGTGTCTGATATAAATCATTGCTTATTGAAGCTTTATTATTTAAATAAAAATTATTTGCGTCTTTAGGGATTATATTTAAAATTGAATAGATTGCGCCTCCGCAAACTTCAGCAGTATTGGAAATGAACTTGGACAAGTCAATATAATGGGAAGTAGCATTATCTAAAAATATTGCACCTCCATTTTTACCACGATTGAATCTGAAATCTCCATTATCTAAAAAGAATGAGCCATATAATGAATAAATAGCCCCACCTCGATATGAAGCGTTGTTATTTGAGAATCTTGAATTTGAAATAATTGTATCTGAAGCCAAATCACATATTGCTCCACCAAACTGACCATAACAATTCATAAAATCAGAATTTTTAATATTGACAGTAGCTCCCCAAAAATAGATTGCACCACCGGAATCTTTTTCTGATTTATCATTTATAAAATTAGAATCATAGATATCTATAATAGAATTTTCACCGGCAGCTATAGCACCACCATAATTATAAGCAGTATTTGAATCAAAAGTAGTATTTATAATTTTTAAATGACCGTGTGTCATATATATCGCCCCGCCATATCGAGCAGAGTTATTTATAAAAACACAATTAGTCAAATATAAATAAGGATCGTAATGCTCTCCAGGATTATAAATAGCCCCGCCAAATGAATTATTATATTGATCATTAATACTGGCCTGAGCATTTTCTACAGTGACATTTTTAATCTCGATTGTTCCGTGATTTATAATATTTACACCGGATAACGTTAAATCTGACAAATAAAAATGTTTAATTGTTAAAGCATGATGACTTGTTACGATGGTTTTATCCATACCCGCACCATAAACCGTTAAATTATTGTATTGAGCAGATATTGTTGTGTCTAGGAAATAATTTCCTTTAGCAAGATGAATGATATCATCGTTTTTAATATATTGTTGTTTAAATTGATTATATGGATGATCTTTAGAACCATCACCACCATTTGGAGCAGAAATATCAAAATATACATCTTTAGAATTGGAACTGCTTAAAATAAGTTCTTCCTCTTCAACAAATCGCGATGTAGTATTAACATCACCTTCTAGTTCATAAGCAATTGAAGAGGGCATTATAATAAATAACAATAATAATGTTACTATCATTAGAGAAAATTGACATTTATTAAACAATCTAAATCCCCCAATTATCAAATATTAAACATATTTTTATCCTTAATAATATAAATAGTTATACTTATTTAATTATTTAATAAAAATCTCCCGAAAATAATAAATGAATAAAAAAAGGATATAGAGTTTGAAAATCACTATACAATTCATATAATAACATTGTTATGTTAAACGATTTATAAAATTAAAAGTAAATTAAAAAAAATCATTGAAAAAATTTAACGCCTAATATACTTATTAGGATATAAAAAATCATCCAAAAAGACTAATATTTCTTCATCATTAGCCAGTTTCTCAACTTCTAAAATTTCATAAGTATTTAAAATAGGTTCAGATAAATTTTTACCGACTTTAATACGGGAAATAAATTTTTCTGAAAGTATATGGCTTATAAAATCCTGAGGTGTGGTAAACTCCCTTTCAACATTAGATACTAAAAAATCATCTAAAACATAACAGTTTTCTAACCCGAATTTATCAATGAAATTATCACATGCTTGCTTATAAAAAATTTTAGGACCTTGATGAATTTTAATACCATTTAATTTAAATACAATCAATTCAAGCAATATCACAGCAGAATTAACTTCATCAGTCCAATAATCAACCTGAAAAACTAAAAAATCATTTTTATTCAAAATCCTTTTTATAGAATCAGCAGTTTTCTTAAGTTGAGGATGGAGTGTATCTAAAGGAATCTGTGGAATATCAAATTTAATAGCTATAACCTTACTTCCACGGGATTTGAATTCATTTAAAATAATATTTTTATCTAAAGATTTATTTAACGGATAGAAATATTCTTTTTTATTTTTAGAATCCAAGTAATTACGAGCGGATTGAATGAACTGTGAGAATTTATCTATTCTTAAAGCTGCACCAACATTACGATTCTCATCAGTTGGATCAATACAGATTAATGGATCTTTAAAGTTTTCAGCAGTACCATAATTTTTTAAATCAATAACATGACTGAATTTCCACTCACTAGCTTCTTTTAATGTATTTTCAAAACTTCCATATTTAATAATTAGTAATTCACATAAATAGCCTGCAAATCCACCGACCTTAAACTCTGACCCATAAGTTCCCGTCATATCCATAAATCTTTTTAAAAGTAAAACTTCTTCCTTTTGGGCTTCAGAAAGATTAGCCTGAACAAATTTGGTATGCAGAATAGTCCTATCAACTGCGGATTTAAGCTGACTGCCATCATCAATCTTATAACATGGAACAAAATCAATTTCAAAACCATCAATTTCCGTTGTGACATAAGGATGTGATGCAAATTGATGATAAGCAATAGAATTAAAAGCATTGCAGCACTGATGTGCTAAATTAAGGCCAATTTGTTTTAAATCTTTTATATCTGTAGTTAATGGAAAAGCCATGAAAATATCGATGTCAGATTTACCGCGCAGATATGTGCCTTTTGCAACTGAACCTACCAAAACCGCTTCAGCATCAATATTATCCTCGTGACATTTATTATTTAAAAAATCAAGAAGTTTAGCTGAAACTTCCAAGACTTTCTCTTTTTCTTCTCCTGTTGGTTTAATTTCATCTAAAATACTTTTGTAATCCATTAAATCATAGCCTAAATTCAATTAAATCTTCATAAATTGGTCCGGATGGAGTCAATGTACTTTTCTTTAGGGTGACAGTTTTAACTTCCATTGTCCCTACATCTATGCCATCATATAAATCCAAAGTATTTTTAACTTTATCTTTAGCTTTTGCAGACCTCATACGGCCTATTGTTAAATGTGATGAGAATTTTTTGTCCAAATCAAAGCCTATTGAATTAAATTCTTTATCAAGATTATCATGCAATTCTTTTAAGATTTTGTCTTCATCCAAACCTAGCCAAATAACTTTTATACGATTAGTATTTGGAAAAGCTCCACAACCTTTTATTTTAATATTAAATGAATCAAAATCCTTAATTACCTTTTCAATTTTTTCAGCGATTAAATCTATTCCCTCAGTGTCAATATCTCCAAAAAATTTTAATGTGAAATGCAGATTTTGTAAATCCACATATTTGATATTGGCATTAGTTTTTTTGAATTCGCGTATAATTTTATTAATTTTAGGTTTTAAATCATCATCTAAGTCTATTGCAAGAAATGCTCTGATTTGTGACATTAATATTCCTCATTGTTCTATTATTGTTTCATCAATAGCTATACCAAAGTGTCTTGCACTCTTTTCGATATAAACTTTTACTTTATCACCCGGTTTTGCATCCGCGACAGATAAAGGATTATTTTCTGCATCAACAATTCTAATTGTTTCTGCATTTTGAAGTAAAGTTCTGATGGTATTTCCTTTATATTCAGCTTCGATTAATATTAATGGTCTTCTCTCAATTTTGCTTCTTCCAACATATGCAGTACGGGTTTCACCTTCCGTATTTACAATCAATACTTCATCCCCGGCAACAAGTTCAGATAAGTATCTTGTCTTATTGCCCGGAACCATAACATATGCCTGTACTGGACCTGCATTAACTCTAAATGGTCTTGAAGCAACATATTCACTTTCCAAGGATTCAGAGTGAACTAAAAACATTGATTTTGAATATGATCCTATTAACATTCCCTCTCCAGGTTTCATCATATCTGTTGTATCTACACAGACCCTATCACCTGAACCTAAAGGTTTTACATTTGTTAAAGTAGCTGTCTTTAATTCGTATTTTGTTCTAGAAGCATTATCGACTTCCTGAGCTATTTCTTTAATTAATGCGAAGTCATTTGCTTCAAATACTACACCGTCAGTTCCATGTTCCAAAGTTTCTAAAGCTAGTTTTGCACCATCTTTATCCGCTACAGCAGCTATTATCTCTACATCAACTTTTTGAAGGTCGGCTATAATATTTTCTAGTGGGATTACTGTCCAATCAGTTCCAACAAGAATAATATAATCAACGATTGGTCCTAATTTTACTGCTAGTTGTTCATGTAATTTATCGGTTATTTTAATATAAGCACAAACTGTTTTTCCTTCACTTTTAGCTTTTTTTGCATTAGCCAAATCTTTAGAATCTGCTAAATTTTCACTTAAATTAATTGACCCATCACCTTCACCATTAAATCCTACAATATAAATATCTGCATCCGCTTTATTGGAAACAATGTTTACATTACCTAATTTACGGATTTTATCACTGTATTCTAAATCAACTACATAGTTAATGCCTGATTCAAGTGCAGTTGTTATCATTTCTTTTCTCTCATCCCATGGTAAGTCCGGAGTCACTATCCAAGCGAATTTATTTTGCATTAAATCACCTTAATCTAAGAATTTTAAAGCTTCATCAACTTCTAAATCATTGTGAACAACTTCTGAAATTGCTCTTGTAATTTTTCCAGGATTTTCTGCTTGGAATAAATTACGGCCAAAAGCCACACCTGCTCCGCCAACACTTAAAGAATCTTTAACCATATTTAATAATTCTTCATCAGTCTCTACTTTTGGTCCTCCAGCAATTACTACAGGTACAAGTGCACCTTCAACCACTTCTTTAAATGAATCAGGATCTCCAGTATAATTTGTTTTTACAATGTCTACACCCAATTCTGAACCAACACGGGCAGCATGTTTTACAAATTCCACATCCATTTCGTTTTCTACTTTTTGACCACGAGGATACATCATTGCTAAAAGTGGAATTCCCCAGTAATCACAGGTTTCAGCGATTTCACCTAATTCCTGTAACATTTTACTTTCAGTTTCACTTCCAAGATTTACGTGTACTGATACTGCATCTGCACCTAATTGGATTGCTTTTTCAACTGAAGTTACAGTTACTTTATCATTTGGATCCGGTGCAAGAGAAGTACTTGCTGATAAGTGTACTATAAGCCCGATGTCTTTACCGTATCCTCTGTGACCTCTTTGAACAATACCTTTATGCATCAGGATTGCATCTGCTCCACCTTGGGAGATTTCTTCAACTGTATCATCAATATTTACAATTCCTTTAATAGGTCCGCTAGAAACACCATGATCCATTGGTGCGATAACTGTTCTACCGGTATTCCTATTAAAAATCCTTTCTAAACGAATTTTTTTACCAATCATCATATTACCTTCTAAAAAATAACATTATATAATATATTTATAATGTTATATAAATTTTAATTGTTCATTTTTGTAGACTCTTTCAAAAAATTTGCAGATTTGAAATTTTTTGATGAAAATTAGTTTGGAATTTTTAATTTTGTTTAAAAATAGTTAATAGGTGGAGTAAAAGTTTCTATCATGCTAAACCAAAAAATAAATGCTCCAAATAGTATTTTAGATGTTAATTTATATATTTTGCGATTCTAATGATAGATTTGTCCTTTCAGATTCCCGTTTTTTGAAGATTTTCAAATCATACCGGAAGGCTCTGAAATCTTTTGATTTAAGTTTTAAAAATGATGTTTCTTATTTTAAAATGAGTTTGGCTAGATGTGCACATTGCGGAGCTCACCATATAGTTAAATATAGTTTTACAAGAACTTTGGTATTTAAAAAAATAAGTAAAAGTAAAGTGAAGGTTCAACCCCATATCTGTAAACGTTATAGTAAGACATTTCAGAACTGATTTAACAAGTCTGTTGATAAAAACGGCAATTTTACAAATGAATTTTAAAGTAACTTAAAAAGTTCATCAATTGTGTGGGCAACTTCTATCATTTTTATTGTTTTATCATCTATTATACCTTCATAATTCATCTTTAAAAGCAAAGAAAATAGAAAATCATAGAAATGATTTATACTAAAAAGAATAATCTTTTTTGAATGTCTTTCGAGTTCTCTTAAAGTTATAAAATCAAAAAATTCATCCATAGTGCCAACTCCACCCGGACAAACTATAAATACATCAGATTTCTCCAGATTATATAAATAATTTGGCGATTCTTTTAAAACCACTCTTTCAAAAGAAATATCATTTTTTAGGCATGGGAGTCCATAAATCAAATTCTTTTATTTGTGGCGGAATACCGCTGTCCTTATATGAATCCAAAAATCCGTCTTGAGATTTATAATCACCATTAACTTCAGATATTGAATTATAAAACTCCACCAATCCCCTATTTCTGATAATGGTATGTTTTGGTTTAAAGGTAGATGACCATATATAAAAGACCTTGAAAACAGTGTCCGGGTGATATCCTCCTCCCAAATCAATAGCCAATATATCGCATTTTTGAACTGATTTAAAAACTTCAGACAGAGTATCATGAAGTCTTACATCTGCATTAATAAATGTTAAATCCAGCTTATCCATTTCACTTTTTGCTTCGGGAGAATTGTCAATAGCTATCAGTTTAACATTATTTTGCAGAATGACTTTTGAGGTGTTGCCGGTATGGCATCCAAGTTCTATTACAGTATCATCCTCACTGATGACATCACAGATTTGTCTTCGATAGTCATTTACATCATAGCATAACTTTATCATGATTGCCTCTTTGTGTATAGTTTATCTATATTCATCCCTTCAATATTTAATTTTTTTAATGAACTTTCATTATCTGCAAAGGCGAAAACAGTATTTCCAAGCATTGCCATTGAAGCACCTAAAATATCATCGCAAGAATTAAAATAATCAGCTAAAGATTGAACTTCATTTGTCATTAATTTTGTATTTAAAGAAAATTCATAAGAAAGCCTTAAAAAATTTTCAACAGAGGAATTCTTTTTAAAACTATCCAGACACTTACGGCCATTAACAGAAATTATTTTTTTATGTTCAGGATTGCGTATGACGGAAGCAGTATCTATTTTACCAAAAAATTTGGTAGCCACATATATATCCTCTTCAAAGGATTTGATTTTTCCGACTCCTGGAGCACCAGGCCGAGTCCTTAAAACCAATCCTGAACCAGTTTGTCCTATAACATCACCCAATCCTCCTCCAAGTGAAACTTCAGCCTTGTGAGCGATTTGACCACATTCATTTTTTGAATATCCGCAGTCAAAAAACTCGTTTAAAGCCAGCGATAAACTTAAGGCAGATGCTGCAGATGTTCCAAAGCCTGCTCCTATAGGAAACTGTATATCCTGAGTTATCTCAAAGGAGTCTTCAATATTAAAGTATTTTAAAACTTCATTGATTACAATATCTGAACCCTGATTAACGTTAGTCTTAAACTCAGAGGAATCCTCCAATGTGGTTTCAACTCCCCTGTCAAGTAAAAATCCGGCACCGCAGGATCCATTTTTTAAGGGGTCATCATTGTTTTCTATGCTGAAAAAACCTGTAATATGTGCCGGCATAAAAACAGAAACACTCATAATAAAAAATATGGAGGTGATTAATAATAAATTTGTTCATTCCAGTAAATTATACTCTTCATCACAAACTTCTTCACACCATTCATTTTCAGGATTAACTCCCGGAACTTCAATAGCAATATGTGTAAATTCAGAGTCTTTACTTGCTCCATGCCAGTGCTTTACATTTGGAGGAATAGATACAACATCACCAGGCTTTAATTTTTGAGGGGATTTACCTTCCTCCTGATACCATCCTTCACCTTTTGTTACAAGCAAAATCTGACCGCCGTTTCCATCCGCATGATGTATGTGCCAATTGTTTCTGCATCCGGGTTCAAAGGTAACATTGGCAACCATTACTTCACCGAGCTGAGCTAAAATATTTAGATAGCTTTTCCCAATGAAAAATTCACCAAAGGGATTTTCCTCACCTTTTCCAAAAGGAATATCATCAGACATTATTCCGCCACCCAGTGAGCTACAATATCCTTTGCATCATATACGTTTGCACCGGGAATTGACAAACCTTTTTTAATATCTGCACCGTCACATAATTTTTTTAAATCCTTTTCAGCAAAACCAAATCCTGATCCTTCATGAGTTACAAAAGGCTTTACAGTTTTTCCTGTAAAATCCAGTTGTTCTAATTGAGTCCACATGGGCATAGGCAGTGTTCCCCACCAGTTAGGAAATCCTATATAGATTATATCATATTCATCAATGTCAGTTAATGGATGTTTAATTTCAGGTCTTGCACCTTCATCCAGTTCTTTTTGAGCAACATCAATACATTTCATATAATCTGAAGGATATTCATTTACTGGTTCGACTTTAAATAAATCTGCTGAAGCCAAATCTTTAATATATTCAGCTATCACTTCAGTATTTCCTTTTTCAATATTTTTTAACTCTCCACCAAAGTAATTTTCACCTGAACGAGAAAAATAGATAATTAAATTTTTAGACATTTAAACACCTTCCTGATGATTATATTTGGAATGATTAATATATAAATGTTGCTAAACACAACAATTAAAAAAATTAAAAAAAATATAAGAATAAAAGAAATTATTCTTTAATAGATTTAGCTAGCTCTACACCTTTATTAAATGCTTCTTCCAATACATCTTCATCAGGAATAAAAGTTACATCCAAAGTATCAGTTACATTAAATCCGGCAGCTTCCAAATCATCTTGGAGTTTTTTAACAGCTCCTCCACCCCAACCTTTTGATGAAAAGATTAAAGCGTTTTTATTACTGGTTGTTCCTGCAAAGTTAACACAATCTAACCAGAAAATCATATTACCAATACGAGGGAACGGCTTGTTCATCATAGTAGGAGCGCCTAAAGCTATTGCTTTACTGTCTAAAATGTCAGTAATAGCATCATCCGGTCCATCCTCCTGCATAAAGTACATTGCAACTTCAACACCTTCACTAGCAATACCTTCAGCAATTTGGAATGCTAATTTTTCAGTAGAATGGTGCATAGTATCATAAATAACAGTGATTTTATCTTTACAAACACCTGAACCCCATTTAGCATATAAATCTAAGATGAATTTAGGATTTTTCCAAATTTGACCATGGCAAGGAGCAATCATTTTAATTTGGTCTACAACTCCATTATCAGTTAACTCCTGCAATTTCATCCTAAGCATTGGAGAGCCTAAAGTTACAAGATTAGCATAATACTTTTGAGCTTCTTTTTCTAAAATATCTAATGAATAATCTTCATCAAATCTTTTAGAATGACATACATGCTGACCAAATGCATCGTTTGAGAATAAAATACCTTCTTCTACTAAAAATGTAAACATACTATCAGGCCAGTGCAACATTGGAGCGGAAACAAATGCTAAAGTTCTACCGCCAATATCAATTTCATCACCAGTCTGAACAGTGTTGATTTCCAAATCTCCAAAATTATGATATTGTTCCTCTAAAAATTTTGCACAATTTGGAGAAGCATAGATTTCAGCTTCAGGATTATATTTTTCAATGGTTTCTCTTAAATGAGTGGAATGATCCATTTCAGAGTGATTTTGAACAAATACATCAATTTGAATATCTTTGCCTTCTTGAGCAAATGCATCTTCAATTCTTGCATATAACTGATTATCCAATCCACCATAAACATTATCAATCAATACAGTTTTTTCTTCTCCAAATACTAAATATGCATTATATGTAGTTCCTGGAATGCCGTATCCGTGAAAAGTTCTACTATTCCAATGGAGTACACCAACCCAGTAAACGCCATCTGCAATTTTTGCTGCTTTAGCTTTCATAATATAAATCTCCTAAAAAATTTTAGTTATTAAGAATTATGTCTTTATTTCTATATATAATTAGTTGAACCTCTCCGGCTTGTAGAAGCCGGAGATTCTTAGGCCATGCCTATTTTTTCGTCAAAGCATTTCCATTCATAATAATATGTGGATTTTCCTT
>CACXWH010000037.1 GCA_902771225.1 uncultured Methanobrevibacter sp.
ATAATATTAAATATAACATTAATTTTCTACATATGATTTAAATCATGCTATTGGATATTTTTAAAAAAAACTATTTTGTATACATAACATAAGTAAATATTAAATAGTTTAAATTAATATTAATGGACATTATATATAAACTATAAAGTTAAATAATTAAATTTTTAAAAAATAAGCAACTAATTATCTATTTGATACAATTTAAAGTAAATTCATGAAAATTTTAAAAAAAATTAATATTAGCATTAATTACAGCAAATAAACGGCAGTCTTATAGATATAGAACCAATTTTATGAAAACAATTTCTATTGTAGAAAGATGTTTTAGAAAAAATAAATCGATTTGTGACTAAAGACATGATATACATAGTAAAAGCACAACTTATAAAATCCTAACACATCGCATAAAATTGATTGTCCTCGAAGAGAGAAGGTGGCAGAAATTTTACATAGAATGAAAAAAATCTACAATAAAACAAAATTAAATGAAATATCTCTCTGAATTTTCACAAATTAAAAAGACTGATTTTAAAAATAAAAACCTAAACAGTAGAGATAAAGTGAAAGATTTAATATTATAAAAATTATAAAATAACTATTATGACAACACTGGAGAAGATGAAAATATTAACTGACTCAGCACAGTATGATTTATGCGATTATGTAAATCATAACAAAAGCTCCCAGGTTAACCTGCCGGGAATTTATCATGCTACTGGACATAATGGCTGTCAGATTCCACTTTTTAAAACTCTTCTTACTAACAAATGCAAAAATGACTGCAAATACTGCATTAACCAGTCAAAAAGAAACTTCCAAAGACTTGAGCTTGCACCTGAAGAGCTTGCAAAGGCATTTCTCACATACTACAATAGAGGTCTTGTAAACGGTTTGTTTTTAAGTTCAGGTGTTGATAGAGACGAAGATCTTACTATGGAAAAAACAATAGAAACTATTAGAATCCTTAGAAAAGTTTATGGATACGATGATTATATACATTTAAAAATTGTTCCGGGAGCTTCCAAAGATTCAATTAAAAGGGCAATGGCTCTTGCAAACAGAGTCAGCATCAATATTGAAGCGGCTACACCCTCAGGTCTTGCCGAACTCTCATCTACAAAGGATTATAATAAGGATATATTAAAACGTCTCAACTGGATTGACAGTTTACACGGCAAAAGTACAACTTATCCAAATTCTACCCACACAACTCAACTAATTGTCGGTGCGAACACAGAAAGTGACAGGGAAATTTTACATAGAATGGAAAAAATCTACAATAAAACGAAACTGAAGCGGACATACTTTTCTGCATTTTCACCAATTGAAGAGACAGATTTTGAAAATAAAAGCCCTTGCGGAACAGATAGAACTGCAAAATTATATAATGCAGACAGTCTGCTTAATGATTATCATTTTAAACTTAAGGAACTGGTTTTTGATGAAAACAACCAACTTTCATTAACCCGGGATCCGAAGATTTTGGCTGCAGAAAATATGGATATATTTCCTGTAGAAATTAACTCAGCACCATTCATAGAACTGATTCGTGTACCTGGTATTGGTATAAAATCCGCTAGAAAAATAATTTCTATTAGAAAAAAAATGCCCTTTAAAAATAAAAATGAATTGAAAAAATTAGGTGTGGTTGTTGACAGGGCTGAAAAGTATATTAAAATAGATGGGGCTTATCAGAGTTTATTGGAAAATTTTTAACTATTTTAAATCTTCAAACAAATCCCAGATATCCGGATATTTTTTAGAAACAGCCTCATCAATAAGTATTGAAGCTTCACGACTGATACTGAATTCCGGTTCTGTTTTTCTTAAGTACCTGAAAACTGCAGCTGATCTTGAAGACCATAAGGTTATTCTTGGGTTTTTATCAACAATATCTAAAACTTCAGCTACGTTTTCTTGTCTTTTGATTTCTTGTGGATTTGATACGCTTTCTTCGCTATCTTTATCGCTATGTAAGTCTTCGGATTCGCTAATATCCACTTCGTCTTTTGTTTTGTCTTCATTACTTGATATCCTAGTTTCATTATCTTTTTCTGGGTTTCCTTCTCCATCATCATCAACCCCAACCTGTTTTTCTACTTCAGGCTCTTTTTCACCAGATTCATCTGCATCATCATTTAACATGTCTTCCAATGATTGAGCACTATTACTATCAAAATCCTCATCATAAAACTCAGGTATTAAAGAATCTAATCCTTTACCAAGCCCACGACTCATCTAATCACTTCCATCCCTTTCTAAAATTTCTTTAGCTAATTTTAAATAAGCTTTTGTTCCAGTGCTTTCCGGATCATATATTAAACATGGTTTTCCAAAACTTGGTGCTTCTGCCAATCTGATATTTCTTGGAATAATAGTTTTCAAAAGCAGATTAGTCTCACCAAAATAGCCTTTTAATTCCTTATATACATCCCTGCTTAATCGGGTCCTCTTATCATATAAGGTAAGTAAAACACCTTTAATTGGGGTAGGACTTTTAAGTCTCTGTTCCACAAGTTTAATAGTATTAATCAAATCTGCAACACCTTCAAGTGCATAATACTCAGCTTGAATCGGTATTAATACACTATCTGAGGCGACTAATGCGTTTACAGTTATTACGCCTAATGAAGGAGGTAAATCTATAAAAATATAATCAAACAATGGAATAACATCTTCAAGTGTTTCTTTTAAAATGATATGATAATCTTCCTTTTGAGAGAGTTCCACACCTGCACCACTTAATGAAATGTTACTTGGAATGATGAATAAATTTTTTATAAATGTGGGAATAGTGGCTTTTTTAATATTAATATCACCTATAATTGCATCATAAATTGTGTATTCTATTTCATTTTTATCTATTCCGAAACTGGTTGTTGCATTTGCCTGGGGATCCATATCCACTACTAAAACAGATTTTCCCATTACTGCTAGTGAGGTTGCGGTATTTACTACCGTAGTTGTTTTCCCACACCCCCCTTTTTGGTTCATTACTGCTATTACTTCGCTCATCAGATAATTCTCCTAATTAAAATGATACTTTAAGTTAAAAGGTATAACAAAATAAGTTATACCCTCCAACTCAAACGAGATAAATTATAAGTTAACATAACAATCCAAGTTAAAAGGTATAACAAAATAAGTTATACCCTCCAACTCAAACGAGATAAATTATAAGTTAACATAACAATCCAAGTTAAAAGGTATAACAACTAAGTTATACCCTCCAACTCAAACGAGATAAATTATAAGTTAACATGAATACTTCTAAGAAAGGTATCTTATCTTTGATAAGAAACCTTCTAACTTAAAAGTGATAAATTTTAAGTTAACATGAATAAGATAAAACTTTTACCTTAATACTTCTAAGGAAGAAGGAATAACTTATTTTTGATAAGTTAAACCTTCAAACTTAAAAGTGATAAATTTTAAGTTAACATGAATAAGTTATATGAAATAACTTTTAACATTTAAGTTATTATGAATAAGTTAAAAGAATTAACTTTTAACTATTAAGTTATATTTTATAACTTCAACCTTATAAAGTATTTGTTTTCATGAATAAGTTATTTGTTATAAGTTATCAGTTATAAGTAATAAGTTATAAAAAAGTAATAGTTATAAGTTATAAGTTATTACTTATAATAAAAAAAATATAAAAAAAATAAGAGTGAAAATCACTCTATTTTGCATTTTGCATTGTACCTTCAAAGTAAGAAGCATAACCCTTCAAGTCAAGCATTCCATGACCTGAAAAGTTTAATACAATTGTTTTTTCCTCACCAGTCTCTTTACATTTCACTGCTTCATCAATAGCTACACGAATTGCATGGGTAGTTTCAGGTGCAGGAACAATACCTTCGCAGCGGGCAAATGTAATTCCGGCATCAAATACATCTTTTTGATGAACTGCCCTAGGGGAGAAGTAACCTTCTTTAGTTAAAAGTGAAACAATAGGTGACATTCCATGATATCTTAATCCTCCTGCATGAACTGAAGGTGCTACAAAATCATGTCCCAATGTAAACATTTTAAGCATAGGAGTAAATCCGTTAATATCACCAAAGTCATAATCATAACTTCCCTGGGTTAAGGTAGGGCACGCACTAGGTTCAACTGCAATGAATTCAGTATCACTGTTGCCTTTAATTTTTTCCTGAACAAATGGGAATAATGATCCGGCTAAATTACTGCCTCCTCCAGCACAGGCAATCATTAAATCAGGTTCTTCATCTGCTTTTTCAAGCTGAACTTTTAATTCCTGACCTATAACAGTTTGATGTAACATTACATGGTTTAAAACACTGCCTAGAGAATATTTAACGTCATCGTTAAGTAATGCCTCTTCCATAGCTTCTGAAATTGCAACTCCTAAAGAACCAGGATGGTCCGGATTTTCCTTTAGGATGGAGCGGCCAATTTCTGTGTTTTCACTAGGGGATGCGTAAACATTGCTGTCATAGATGTGCATGATATTTTTTCTGTCGGGTTTCTGGTTAAATGAAACTTTAACCATATAAACAGTACAATCAACATCAAGCATATTACATGCAAGTGACAAGGCAGTACCCCACTGGCCTGCTCCGGTTTCTGTAGTTAATCTTTCAACCCCTTCTTTTTTGGCAAAGTATGCCTGAGGAATGGCTGAGTTTAACTTATGAGAACCTGTTGGAGAAGTATCTTCTCTTTTATAATAAATTTTAGCAGGAGTGTTTAATAATTTCTCAAGTCTTGTGGCTCTAAATAAAGGTGAAGGTCTGCCCATCTGCATATAAAGCTCTCGCACTTCATCAGGAATTGTAATATATCTTTCAGTTGCAAATTCTTGAGCTAGCGCTGCTTTTGTAAAAGCTTTTTGCAAATCTCCTATTTGATTTTTTCCCTCACTGTTTTTTGGTTCTGGAAGTGGAGTTGGTAAATCAGCAAGAATGTTATACCATTTTTTCGGCACTTCATCAGAATCTAAAGTAATTTTATAATTCATGTTAATATTTAATTATAATGTACTATTTAAAGCTTTGTTGTACTAAAAAGTACAATCAATATTTTAATAAAATGAAATATAAAAAAAATTAACATGAGAATTTTAGCAATTGATGTTGGAACTGGAACTCAGGACATAATGATATATGATGATGAAAAAGAGTTGGAAAACTCAATAAAATTGGTATTGCCTTCACCTCACCTATATATCTCACAAAAAATAAGAGAAATAGACAATGACATCTACTTTGACGGAGAAATAATGGGTGGCGGAAAACTTAAAAAAACATTGACAGAACATATGGATAAAGGTTATAAAGTAGTTATGGAAGAGCTTCCGGCAAAAACAATAAGAGATAAAATATCACAAGTTGAAGCAATAGGAATAGAGATTGCATCACCGGATAAGGATTATAAAGACTACGCAAAAATAACATTAGGCGATATTGATATAACAAAATTGTCAGAGTTTCTCTTAGGATATGATTTGGAATTCGATTTTGATGAAATAGCAATAGCTGTTCAGGACCATGGTTATAATGAAAATATGGGTGACAGAGACTTCAGATTTGAAAAATTCAGAGAAAAATTAATCAGTCCAATAAAACCGGAAGAATTCTCATTTAAAGGCAATACTCCCCAATACTATACAAGAATGAAGGCAGTGGAAAGACAACTTAAAAAAGAGGGAATAGATTTAAAACCGTTATTAATGGATACTAAATTCGCATCAATAGCCGGAATGTGTCATGATGATATTGCATCACAATTAAAAAGCTTTATTGCAATTGATATTGGAAACGGCCATACCACAGCAGCATCAATAGAAGAGGGTAAAATTCAAGGAATTTTCGAACATCACACTTCATCATTAACCCCAGAAAGCTTAGAAAATTATTTGAAACGTTTGGCAGATGGAATAATTACAAACGAAGAAGTCTATAATGACCATGGCCATGGGGCTCATGTAATAAAACCTATATCAAAAATCGAAAAAGTTATAGTATCCGGACCTAAACGGGAATTAATAGAAAAAACAAATCTTGACTGGCATCATGCATGTCCCGGAGGAGATGTTATGATGACAGGAACAATCGGATTAATAAAAACATTAGAGGCATATGATGTATAAGATGGATTCACATATTCACAGCGAATATTCACCTGATTCAAAATCTAAACTAAAAGACATATTTAAAGTGGCAAAAAATAAAAATATAGATATAATTGGAATCAGCGACCATAATACTGTGGAAGGTTCAAAAGAAGCTCGAAAACTAACTAAAAATGATGATTTATTAGTAATTCCATCAATAGAAGTATCTGCTTTAGAAGGCCATATCTTAGGCTTTGGATGTGAAGAAAAAATAAAACGTGACCTTGAGGCGGCAGAAACAATTGATCTGATTCATGACCAGGGAGGTATTGCAATAATTCCCCACCCATACTGTTTTTACAGACATGGACTTTTGTGTAAAGCCGATTATAAGGAATTAAAAATAGATGCAATTGAGACAAAAAACGCCCGTTTTATAATGGGTTACTGTAACAATAAAGCTAAAAAATTATCAAAAAAAGAAAATTATCCCGGTCTTGGAGCAAGTGATGCTCACTACTATAAATTTGTAGGGGACTGTTATTCAAAAATAGATTGTGAAAAAGACATAGACAGTGTGTTAAAATCAATAAAAAAAGCGAAAGTTGAAGCCCTTGGAAAAGGAACTTCAAATATAAGATTATCCAAATATCTGTTTGATTTTAAAATATTGAAAAAATATGGATAATTTATTTTCCTAATTTAATTTCAATAATTGAAACATTAGTTTTTTCTTCATTAAAGTTTTCAACTTCTTCGGTTGAAATTTGAATGTCTTCTACATAGGCTTCTTGAACAAAACTGTTTCTAACGATTTCAGCAGTATCAACAGCACGGCTAATGGCTTTACCTCTAGCCCTTAAAGTAACAGTATTATATTGATTAAATTGAGTTACAACTGCTAATACGTAGTTCATGACTGGTTTATTACCTATAAATATTGTATTTTCTTCCATGTTAACCACTCCCGTTAATATTCTAACATTCAATTGATTTGATTTCGTTTAATTAATAAAAGTTTGTTGATTGAATCCAAAACTGCTAAAACACTGGCCATTACAACATCGTCATTGATAGCTCTACCAGTAGATTTATTGCCTTCATCATCAGATGATATAACAAAAACATCTGCTAAAGCATCTGTACCTCCATTAATAGCTTCTAAATTATATTCTTCAAGTTCAATTTCCATGGTGTCTTTAATTAAAAGACCGATAGCCTTTAAAGCAGCGTCAACTGGTCCGACACCAATACTGGAAGTTTCTTTTTCAGCGCCATCAATTTCTAATTTAACAGTTGCTGTAGGTGAAACAATGTCTCCGCATAACAATCCCAAACTATTTAATTTAATTGGGGTTTCGCGAGCTGAACCTAACTCTGTTAAAGCAATAGCTTTTAAATCATCATCTGTTATACATTTACCTTTATCACCTAATGATTTAATTTGAGAAAAGACTTTTTCAAATTGTTCATCAGTTAAATTAATATGATAATCAGTTAATTTTGATTTTAAAGCATTGGCTCCTGTATGCTTACCTAAAATAATTTTTCTATTATGACCAACAAGTTCCGGAGAAATGGGTTCATAAGTTAGGGAATTATTTAGTATACCATGAACATGAATACCTGATTCGTGGGCAAATGCATTATCACCAACAATTGGCTTATTTACTGGCATTTTAACACCAGTTAGCCTGCCTACGAAATCTGATAGACTATATAATTGGGAAGTATCGATATTAATATTAATATTATAAGCAGCATGAAGTAGTACAGCAAGTTCTTCGAGTGAACAATTACCGGTGCGCTCACCCATACCATTAACTGTAACATGAGCCTGATTAGCCCCACATTCAATAGCTGTTAATGTATTTGCTGTAGCTAAACCGAAATCATTATGAAAATGAACACTAAGGGGTGTTTTGAAATTATTTTTCATAAAAGAAATTAATTCATTAGTCATAATCGGTGTGAGAATACCGACTGTATCGGGAATATTGATAAAGTCAATGCCGCAGTCAACAATTGAATGATAGAATTCAAATAAAAATTCTTTTTCAGTCCTTGTAGCATCTTCAGCAGAAAATTCTACACTTAAACCATGATCTTTAGCATATAAAACAGCTTCTACCGCAGTTGATATGATAGTTTCTTTAGACATTTTTAATTTATAGTCTCTATGCAATGGAGAGGTTCCAATAAAAATATGAGAATAGTCCAAGTCAGCATCTAATACTGAATCAATATCTTTTTTAACACAACGGGCCAAACCGACAACAGTAGAATCCAAATTTAGTGATTTAATTTCTTTGCAGGCTTCGAATTCACCATTTGATGCTATTGGAAAACCCGCTTCAATCTTATCGATACCCAAATCATTAAGTTTTTGAGCTATTTGGATTTTTTCATCTACTGTAAGGGCAACACCTGGTGTCTGTTCACCGTCTCTTAAGGTTGTATCTAAAAAATAAATCTCATCTGAAAGATTCATATAATCTCTTTTTAAGATTTCAATGTCTTGACCATACATAATTTTAAAATCTCCATTAGGTATATTTAATAATTATTTTTTATTTCTATTAAATATTATCGTATAGCAAAATTTAAATGGAATATTATAATGTGTCAATTTATCACTTAAAAATATAAAAAATGTATATATTTAAAGAATGAAATTTAAATTAAAAAAATTGGAAATAATTAAAAAAAGTATATAAATAAAACAGATAAAAAAATATAATTAATGAATTTAAATAGTAAGAATCAGAAAAATTTTCTCGCAATAATAACTGCTGTTTTAATATCATTTTATATTGAAAGCTGTAATCAGGCTGTAAAAACAGGGTTAAATTTTGGAAATTTTTATCACTTATTTTCTTTTAAAAAATTCATAGCACTATTCATAATACTATTTATAGTTTTCAGAATATTATATGATGAAAATTTAAGAAAAAAAGTCTTGGATTTTATTTATAAATACAGATATTACATATCCTTAGCAATTATAGCAATCTGTGTAATATTTCAGATTCACGGTTCATCCATTAATGAACTTAATTTTTTTGGTGTGAAACATAACGTGCTTTTTGGGATTTCAAGGAATATGAGATCCGATGAATATATTGTAAATACTTTATTTGCATTCTCCCAATATCATAATAATTTTGGATACTTTTCAGATATTATAAGAGCAGCACCTACTGATATGTTTATTATATACGGTCAGGCGGTTTTTGATATTGCTGTGATATTCAGGCCATTCAATATTGGATATCTGTTTTTAAATCAGGGTATGGGACTGTCATTTTTCTGGATAAGCAGATTTGTAGTTTTAACATTAATTTCATTTGAAATGGGAATGCTTTTAACAAATAAAAATAAAATCTTATCCCTGTCTTATGCAATTTTAGTTGCACTGTCCCCATTAGTCCAATGGTGGTTTGCAATAAACGGTCTTGTTGAACAGTTAATTTTCGGACAGCTGGGGGTTTTACTGATTCACTTTTATATGAATACTCTGGATTATAGGAAAAGAATAATTTATGCTTTTTTAATGATAATTTGTATTGGAGGATTTGGAATTGTATTTTATCCATCCTGGCAAATTCCTTTTGCATATGTATTCGTTTTAATGGCTCTTTGGATATTTTTAAAAAATAAGAATAACTTTTCATATGACAAAAAGGATTTATTAATTATTTTTATTTCATTAGCTATTTTTGCTCTGATAATGCTTCATATTATAAATAATTCAATGGATACGGTAAAGATAATTATGAATACGGCTTATCCGAGCGGTGAAAGATTTAACGGTGATGGTGACTGGAGTTTTCTATTTAATTATTTGGCATCAATATTTTTCCCAATGACTAATGCCAATATTCCATTGAATACAGTTGAAAACTCAGTGTTTATTGATTTGTTCCCAATTCCAATTATTATATCAGTTATAGTTCTTTTTGTACAAAAAACAAAGGATAAATTATTGACAGGTCTTTTAGCTTTATATTTATTATTTATAATCTTTTATTTTATTCCACTGCCTGATCCAATACTCTCCATAACTTTAAGAGACCATATGAAAACATCAAGACTTTTTAGTGTATTAACATTTACAGGTTTATTGATATTGACCAGAGCAATGGCCAGTTTAAAAGAAATAAACAATAAAAAATTACTTATTGTTTTTGCAGCAATACTCTCAGCAGCAGCAGTTTATCTCTCCACATACTTTTACGGTCCGTATTACCACAGATGGATGATAATAGCATTGGTTATTCTTTATACAATTACTTTTAGTGCAGCTTTAATGGCTGGTTCCAAAAAAGGAAAAACAGCATTTTTAATTTGCGTTATTTTTATATCATTTACTGCAGGAGCATTGGTCAATCCGGTTGATTATGGAACTGACGTTGTTTTGGAAAATGATTTTATTCATGAAGTGGATTCCATTGTTCAAAAAGATCCTGATGCCAAATGGCTTGTTTATGATTTGGCTATTAATTATTTAACGGTAGTTGGTGCAAAAACAGTAAATTCAGTTAATGTTTATCCTGATTTGGATAAATGGCATGTTATAGATCCTAACGGTCAATATGAGGAAGTTTATAATAGATATGCCCATATTTTAGTAGATTTCCAAAATGAATCCAATACTACATTTATTCTTAAATCTTCAGATTTATTTACAGTTAATTTTAATGTTAATGACCTGGAGAAATTAAATATCACCTATATTGCAAGCAATAAGGATTTGGAATCATTATCGAATGAAAACGTTACTTTTGAAAAAGTATATGAAAAGGACACATATAAAATCTATCATTTAAAATATAATAAAAATTAGTCAAAAAGACTAATTTTTAATTTTTCGAATTACAACAATAGCTACAATCAAAACAGCAATTAAAATAGCTAAGGAGTAATATAAAAAGACGGAAGTTGGAACTTCATGTTTATCTATGTTTAGTGAATATAAATATCCGTCATTACCAGCAACAAACAAACTGTTTCCGTTAATTACAGGTGATGAAGTAATAGGAGAGTTGAACAGTATTGTTCCCGGATTATAGCTGAACTCCTCCAAACCGGTGTATTTATTTAAAACATATGCATTTCCATTATTGGATGTAAAAACAATTAAATTGTCTTTAATTGCAGGAGTTGACTGTACTTTATCCCCTACTGAATGACTCCACTTTAATGTTCCGTCACGAATATCCAGACATGTAAGGTTTCCTTCATCAGAACCTATGAAAACATTATTGTCATGTTTATCAACAGTTGGGGAAGATTTAACTTTATTATTCAAATCAAATTTCCATACCAGATTTCCATTGGATTCATTTATTGCATATAAATTGCCGTCATCAGATCCGATGAATATTTTTCCGTCCCCATATGCAGGTGAAGAGGATATTGCATCTCCAGTAGTGTATGTCCAGCTGGTATTTTGTGAAGATATGTCAACGGCATAGAGTTTTCCATTGCTTGATCCGATGAAAGCTGTATTATTGATAACTATTGGAGAAGAGTGTAGATTACCGTCCAGTTTAACATTGAATGTTTTTTCACCGGTTTCATTGTTAAAAGCATATAAATGACCGTCATCACAGCCCACATATACTGCATTATTATAGAGGTATGGTGCTGATCTTATTGGAGAGGAGGAATGTTGCCAAAGTGTTTTATTATTTTCTATATCAATTGCGGTAAAATGTTCTTCACTACCTATATACAATGTTTTATTATATATTATTGGTGAAGCACTAGTACCAGATTTTAAATCTATGTTCCATTTTTCACTACCTTCTTCCATATCTATTGATTTTAATTGACCATTACTTGAAGATAAATAAATGTTGTCACCTGAGATTGCGGGAGATGAAAAAATCGGAGAGGCAAAATTGAAAGTCCACAAGTTTGTAACAAAATCAGAATCATCCTTAACAAAACCGGTATGATTATAATCATGACCGAAAGAAATCCAATTTGCACCTGCAATTGGACTTAAACACATAAATACAATTAAAATAGCAATACAAATTTTTTTATACATATTAAATCACCTAAACATCCCTATTAAATCTTTTAACACCAATTATAAAGAACAATAAAGTGTAACCAACAAGAATAACTAAATCAAACCACACATCACCTAAAGTTTGGCCTTTAAGCATTACCCCACGCATAGCATCATTCAAATAAGTTAATGGGAAAACATAAGCCAATTTCTGTAAAATCCATGGCATTGTTTCAATCGGATAAAATACTCCTGAAATAAACATCATAGGCATTGAGAAAGGCATTACAATCTGAGCATAATCCTCCTGCGTTTGAGTTCTTGCAGATAACATTATACCAAAACCGACAAAACATAATGCACCAAAGACAAGAACAATAAATGTCTGGAATATTCCGCCTTTAATACTTACATGGAATAAAATTATGGCCATTAAAATTAATATTAAGGCCCTGACAAGTTCAATAAGTAATTTAGCAGCAATCTTTCCACCAATGACAGTAGAAACAGAGGTTGGTGTCATGAACAATCTTGCAAGTTCTCCGGTTTCCCTTTCACCTGCAATTGTTGCCCCCATACCCATCATACAGCTCATCATAATAGTCATGCCTAAAATAGCAGGAACTAAAAAGTCAATATACTTAATATTTCCATAAATTCTATTAATATGAAGGCTAATACTGTCTTTAAAATTATTCAATTGATGGGAAAGGCTAGGTGTTGCAGTAGAATTCTCATTAACTGCAGTAACTGAAGTTGTAGCCGCCATATTTGATAATCTGTAAAACATTGCCTGAGTTGATGAATCTAAAATCTGAGAAGCCATCTGGTCTGATGAATCCAGATAAAGTGTTACGGCTTTCTGATTCGACGAGTTAGTATCATCATAATCTTTAGGCATTATAATAGCCGCCTTAACCTCACCATCATCAACCATCTTTTCAGCCTTTACCTGATCATCCATTACCTTAACAACATGATATGTTTCACTGGATTTAATAGTGTCTAATGTTAAATCTGTTAAATTACCATCGGACTGGCTTACAACAACAATAGGCAAGTCCGTCATGTCTCCGCCCATACCATAACCAAAAAGTAAAATCATGATTATCGGAAAAGCTATAATGGAAACCAGTCTAACGGGATGTCTTTTAAGAGAAATCAACTCTTTTTTAATCATCCAACCAAATTTCTTAAGCTCTATCATCTTCAACCACCTCTGATGTTGCTTTAATAAAAACATCCTCCAGGGAAGGTTCTTCTGTTGAAACAGATTTAATTACACCATCAGATTTAATAACAGTATCCAGAATACTGTTTAAAGCATCATCATCAAAATAATCAATTCTTATATTAATACGACCATTATGAGCAATTTCAATACTTTTAACATGAGGATTTAATCTTAATGAATTAATAACATCTTCATTATTACTTTTAAGTAAAAAAGAGATTTTTCTTAAAGACAAATTATCAACATCCTCTTTAGTTGACTTGCTGACATCACTTTCAGATGAAATCTGTGATAAAGTGTCTGAGATTTCTTTTTTATTTGACTCCAAAAGTGAATCCTTAAGACCCTGAGGAGTATCATAAGCCACCAAATTACCTGTATTTATAATCCCCACATTATCACATAACATATCAACTTCATGCATATCATGAGAACATAAAATAATAGTATGGCCATCATCATTTAATTCACGAATCAAATCCCACAGTATTCTTTTAGTAGTAGGATCAAGTCCAATAGTAGGTTCATCCAAAAACAATATTTTAGGCCTGTGAACCAAACTGGCTACAAGAGAAGCCTTCTGTTTTTGACCCCCGGATAACTGGGAAATCAATTTATCTTTTGCATACTTTATATCTACAAGTTCCATTAAATCTTCAATACGAGAATCCCTTTCATCAGGATTAATTCCATAGTAGTCAGCACATAGCTGAGAGTTTTCCATAACTGTCAAATCCTTATATAAACTGACTTGCTGAGGTACCATTCCCAAAAGCCTTCTGACTTCATTAGGATTTTTTTGAATATCATAACCCCCAACAGTAGCACCGCCGGAAGTGGGCTGGATTAGACAAGTTAACATTTTAATTGTTGTAGTTTTACCGGCACCATTTGGACCCAGCATTCCAAATATCGTTTTATCAGGAATTTTTAGATTAAGGGAATTTACTGCAGTGAAATTTTTATAAACTTTCGTAAGATTTTGCGTTTCAATTGCATTCATTTAAATTCACCAATTCAACTTTTTTTCCAGTCATATCTTCAATGAAATATAACCAATTAGAATTTTCAAAAACATGCTGCATACTAATTCTAATATGATTTAAAACTATTTCACCATCTTCAGTAACACAGTAAAACTTTACCCGTTTATTATTGACAGTTTGCCATTCACCTCGGATAAGACCATTATCCTCCATTTTTCTCAAAATCGGATAAACTTTACTGGAAGAAGATTTTAAGTCACAATTCGCATTTTCAAAATCAAAAAATTCATCTAATTTTTTCATAATCCCATATCCATGGATAGGTTCTTTAGAAATAATCCATAAGATTAAATTATGAGTTATGCCATTGGAAAAATGCTTTAAAATCTTAATACGACTTTCTGTTAATTCTTTCATAACTTATCACTTATGTAAAATTTTGACATATATCAATATTTATTATATATAATAATCCAATATATAAAATGTTAAGTAGGGATTAATTTATTTTCTAATTTTACAGACAGTGGCTAAGGATTAAATTCCATGGAAATAATGTATTTAAGATAATTATCTTTAATTTTTGTAAAAAGCCTGAATTATCTTTCTACTGTATCTGAACTTTCAAGAGATAAGATACTTGAACATAAACCTCTTTTAACCATGATTATTATATTTAAGCATATAAGACTAACTTTTAAGATTTAAAAAAATTTTAGGTTTATAAGACTAACTTTTAAGATTTTAAAAAATTTTAGGTTTATAAGACTAACTTTTTAAATATTTTCCAGATTGTTAATGTCATAAGTTTAAAACAATGCCTGAGACAACTTTTACATCCTACACACATAAAATAATGAGAAAAAGAAATCAGATATAGAGAAGTGAAATTTTAATTATATAAGAAAACCTAATATATAACTATGAAAGTAGGTTTTACAACACTGTCCATGTTTATGGACGATAACGTGGAAATTATTAAAAAAGCCCACAAATATGCTTTTGATATGATAGAAATACTTGGAGAATCACCATTCTTTAAAAAAGAAAATACAATGGCCTTCAAGGACTGCGGCTTGGAAGTGTCAATTCATGCCCCGACTGTAGATATCAACATAGCCAGTTTAAACGAAGGCATTAGAGCAGAAAGTGTTAGACAGATGAAAGAATGCATAGATTATGCAGAAAGTATTAACGCTCATGCAATAACTCTGCACGCTGGAAAAATTGGCAGAAACGACCCGCCACTTAGAAAAGCAGCACTGGAATTTGCATGTGAAAGCATCTCCGAGTTAGTTGATTATTCAGATAATGTAATAATTTCAGTTGAAAACATGCCTGTCAGGCAGGCATTTCTTGGAAATAAAATAGAAGAACTTGAAATGTTTAAAAGCGAATGCGGCTGTAACATTACCATTGATGTAGGTCACGGAAATACAACCAGAAACAATGAAGAACTATTAGACTTGAAAGATATTACCTACTGTCATTTAAATGATAATGATGGGGTTAAAGACCAGCATATACCATTAGGTGATGGAACACTGGATTTAGAACTGTTAAAAAAAGTTAAAAAAGGAATAATTGAACTGAATAACTTTGATAACATTTTAAAAAGCAAAAAAGTAATTGAAAATTTATCTAAAAGTCAATCTGGCTAACTTCACGAATGCTTTCAATGATATAATCTGTTTTATCCATTAATTTAGGTGATACTTCTTCCTGCTGTTCAATGGTTAATACACTAACATCTGCTTGTTTAAATGCTAAAACATCATTTAAACCGTCACCAACCATCATTACTTTATATCCGTCATCCTGAAGAGATTTGACAACATCACATTTTCCCTGAGTAGAAACACTTCCATAAGCATTGTCGGGATTAATATCAAGCATGCATGCAAGTTTATTAATAGCTCCTTTTCTATCGCCGGATGCTAAAAATATTTCATAACCCTGTGATTTTAAATCATTGACCGTGTCTAAAACGCCATCAAATAATTTGCCTGCAGAGGTTATGGTATAGGCTATAATTCCTATATAAACATCTATGATAAGAGCAGATCCGTTACATAATTCCATATGGGGAACTTTTTCTCTTAAAATAGGAAACCCATCTGTAATATCAGATACAACAGTGGATTTTTCATTTAACAGTATTTCCTTAACCTTTTCTTTTGTAGTTTCAAAGTTGGTAAAGCTTACATCAAAATCTATATCATACTTTTTAATCACATCTGAAATTAGGGTATCGGAATCTAATTCCAATAACTTATTTGTATTATACTGAAGCACTACTAAAGCTAAAGATTCTGCTTGATCTATTAAATCCAGAGAATTAATATCTGTAAATAAATTGCCGGAAATGACATCTTTAATAACTCTATAACGCTTAATTAATGTTCCTGAATTATCAAATACAACAGCCTTTTTCATAGTTAATAATTGAAGAGGAAAATATTTAAAATTTTGGAGTGAAAAAAATGAAAATGCTTTTAAAAATAATGTCAAAATCAAAAAAAAGATGAAGCCTAAACAATGATTAAGCTAATCTGAATTTAGAAAATCAAAAAGTTTTTGAAAGATTCTATCTTTAATGGTAGAAGACATTGACTGATTTTCAAAAATGTAATCTCCAACATATTGCTTGTCCGGGGTTTCGGGTATTGCTGAGGGAGGATAATAATTATTATTAAAATAGAAATAGTTAACAAGATCTGAAGTGTTCAAACCGACATTATAGCCGTTGTCATTAGTCACATAAACATTTACACCATATTTTTTTCCATTATCAGTGTCTAGCAACTTATAATCATAGGAATAAAGATTACGTCTATTTGTACCTGAATCCTCATAAGAAGAGATTTTAACAATAGCATCAACAGGGTCTGTTGAATAATTGGTATAGTTTCCTGTTTTAAAACCGTAATACTCATTGGGAATAACTAAAAATTCGCCGGGACTTAACTTACCCTCCACAATAGTTTCATTATAAACCACTGCATATCTTCCATCCGGAGCCTTGATGAAGAAATGGCCATATCCGTATCCGTTAAAGATTTTTTGAATCTTACTGAGGGAATCTGATGAAATATTTTTGGAATCGAGCATTTCAAAAGCAATATTCTCCATTTCCCTGATTTCAGTTTCATTTGAAGACTCTCCGCCATGACTTGCAATCCATCCATCTTCAGTAATTATTGCATGAATGAAATGAGAATCCGGAGCCTCTATCTCCTGTATAATAATTTCCTGATTATTCAATTTATCAGAATGTATAACAACACCGTCATCACCGAATTCAGCATCTTGTCTAAAAGCGAAAACGGTTTCATCTTTTTCCTGAATAGCTAATGAACAGCATTGAAAATGTGATTCGTTGAAATCTGAATCGAAAACAGCTTCACATACATCGCTTGCACATATTGTCGCGCCAACAAGACAAAAAATCAAGCATACGAACAGGAATATTTTATTGAAATTCATATCATACCACAATATAGTTCACTAATGTGTATTTTATTTAATTTGTTATATAATGTTTCCTAAAATTGAAAATGCTTTTCAAAAAACAAAGATTAAATACCAGACAGACTGATTTAAAACGAAGAGAAGTAATTTGAAATGACAACCAATTTAGAAAATCAATAAAGTTTTTGAAAAAATCTGAAAATTATAAGTTATAAGTTATAAGTTATAATATTATTAAAAATTTAGATAAATTCTAAAAAAACCAAGTTATATAAATATAAAAAAATAAAATTATATTATTATATTTATTTAAGGTGTTTTAATGAATGTTATTGAAAAATTAAATTCCATCAAAAATGGAGAATTAACCGCTAAGGAAAATGTTGAAGACTTCCTTAAAGTTATAAAAGAAAAGAATGACTCCATTAATGCTTTTATAGAATTGAATGAAGAAAATGCATTAAAACAAGCTGAAGCAATTGATGCAAAAATAGCTAATGGAGAAGAGGTTGGAAGCTTAGCAGGTTTAGTATTTGGTATCAAGGCAAATATTAATGTAGAAGATTTAATTATTTCTGCAGCTTCAAAAACATTAGAAAATTACTTAGGAAGTTATAATGCAACTGTAGTTGATAATATATTAGCAGAAGATGGAATAATTATCGGAATTGTAAATATGGATGAATTTGCAGCCGGTAGTTCAACTGAAACTTCTTATTATGGACCAACACAAAACCCAAATGCTTTAGGCAGAATTCCAGGCGGTTCATCAGGTGGTAGTGCAGCAGCCGTTGCAGCTCAAATGTGTGACATTGCATTAGGTTCCGATACTGGCGGATCAATTAGAAACCCGGCATCACACTGTGGTGTCATCGGATTTAAACCAACATACGGTGCTGTTTCAAGACAAGGATTACTTGATTTATCAATGAGTTTAGACCAGATCGGTCCATTAGCAGAAGATGTTAGTGGAATTGCACTTGCATTAAATACAATTGTTGATTATGATGAAACCGAATGTACAACAATAAATTGGGATGAACCGGATTTCACAGAATGTTTAGAAGACAAATCCCTTGAAGGCATGAAAATAGCTATCTGTAAAGATTTCGTTGAAGTAACAGACGATGAAATTAATAAAATTGTTAATAAGGCTATTAATAAATTAGTTGATGCCGGTGCAGAGCTTGTAGAAGTTTCATTCGATCATCTTGATTTATGTTTACCGACATATTACTTAATTAACTATGTTGAATTCTTCTCAGCCACAAGAAAATATGATGGAAGAGATTACGGTTACAGAATAGAAGAAGTTTGTGGAGATGAAGTTTTAAGAAGAATTAAAATCGGTTCTCACATCGCACAAGCTGAATTCAGTGGAAAATACTATAAAAAAGCACTTAAAGCAAGATCACTTATCCGTAACGAAATTAACTTAATGCTTGAAAATGTTGACTTGATTGTAGGACCTACGGTTCCTAAACTTCCACACGAAATCGGCGAAAAATTAGATCCTATGGAAATGTATGCATATGATGTATTGACTGTTATTGCAAACCTTGCAGGTATTCCGGCAGGAAGCATTCCGGCAGGTACAGTTAATGACATTCCAGTAGGTCTTCAAATACAAGCTAAACCATTAGATGATGAAAAAATCATCAAAGCCATGAGTGTATTTGAAAACATTCAATAAATAAGGGTTTTTAACCCTAACCACTTATTTTTTTAATTAATCATCCATTTTAGAAATCAACCCATCAAATATAAAAAATCTTAAATAAGAATTTTTTTATAAATTTAAACAATAAAGGTACACTGGTGGTTAAAATTAAAAAATCAATAAAATATATAATTTTATTGTCAATTATTGCACTATTTTTAAGCATGACATATGTTTCAGCAGAAAATGTAACAATAAGTGATAATGATATAAATGCAGATAATATAAACATTGAAACACAAGATGTTACAATGTATTATAAAAATGGTTCACGACTTAATGTTGAGCTATCTAACAGCGATGATAATCCAATTTCCAATAATAATGTTACAATAGCTATTAATGGAAAAAATTATACAAAAACAACTGATTCAGATGGTAAAACATCATTAGCAATAAATTTAAATCCTGGAAAATATTTAGCTAATATCACATTTTTAGGAAATGACAAATACTTAAATACTAATACAACAGCAAATATAGATGTTTTATCTACAATAATAGCAAAAAACATGACGAAATACTACAAAAGTAATTCACAATTTGAAGCTAAAATTTTAGATGGTAAGGGTAATCCATTAACAAATGAAAATGTTACTTTCAATATTAACGGGGTTTTTTATAATCGTACAACAAATCAAAACGGTATTGCAAAATTAAATATTAACCTAAATCCCGGTGAATATATTATAACAGTATTAAATCCAAATGATAGACTATTAAAATCTTATAATGTACGAGTCCGGTCTTCAATCAATGCATCTGATTTATCTAAAATCTATAAAGACAACAATCAGTATTGGGCTACATTTTTCTATGAAAATGGAGAACTTTTAAAAAATACAAATGTCACATTTAACATAAATGGCGTTACATACACTCGTAAAACAAACAACAACGGAAATGCAAAATTAAATATTAACTTAAATCCTGGAAAATACATAATTACGGCTTATAATCCAATAAACAATGAAGCTCATTCAAATAATATACAGGTTTATGATTTCTCAGATACAAAATTAACAAGTGAAAATAAAGTATTTAAGGAAAATGAAGAGGTTATAATTAAAACTACATTAACAAACAGATTTAATCTTGCCGTTCCAAATAAAAATATTACTTTAAATATTGGAAATAATGAATACAAAACATTGACCGATGAAAATGGGGAAGCAAAATTCAACATAGGTTTAGCCCAAGGAAATTACACACTGAAATATGCTTTCTCAGGGGATGAAAATTATGGCGCTTCATCAGCAGAAAACAGCTTAGAGATTTTTAATGGAATTAAAACTGAAATAACTTCAAACAGCAAAACATTATTCTATGATGAGTTATTTAACATTACTTTAAAAGATGAAAAAGGTAATCCGTTAGTTAATAAAACTGTTTACTTCGAAATCGACTCAGATATTTTATCTGAAAAAACTGATAAAAATGGAATTGCAAGTTTTGATGTTTCAGACTATATTGGTGATTATGATATTAAATATTACTTTAATGAAAGTGGATATGAATATTCTAAAGAATTATCCCATTTATCAGTTATACGAGTTAATAACACAAAAATAACTCCTTTAACTTTTGAATTAATTGAAGGTGAAAAGGAAAAATTATTCGTTAAATTAATCTGTGGTTATATAACTCTATCAAATAGAACAATTATATTAACTATTAACGGTAAAGAATACGAAAAAACAACAAATAGTGAAGGTATTGCAAATATTACCATTAATTTACCTGCTAACAAATATAATATCTCTTATCTATTTAAAGGAGACAGCAGACTAAATAATTGCACAAATTCCTCAACATTAAATGTTTACAAAGTATTGCCAACAAAAATAACTCCTCTTACAAAAGAAAACATTTACAAAGACAGTAAAGTCTATTATAAAGTATTATTGTCCAGTGAAAGTGGCGCTCCAATCAATGCTAAAGAAATTACATTGACAATGGGACAATATCAATACACTAGCTTTACAAAAAATGATGGTATTGCGGAATTTAATATCATAAAAGATTTAGATATAGGAAATTACACAATTTCAACCAAATTCCGTGGAGATGAACTGTACGGTGAATCTAATGCTGAATCTGAAGTCAAAATCAATGCCCCAATTGGTAACGGATATGGATACTGGGCAATAGGATATAGTATGAATAATATTAACTTATTCAGCTTAGCTTCAAAAGGCACAACTGACATTTTAATAAATTACTATGCAATAACTCTTTATGGCCTTGAAAACTTTACTGCATGGGTTAAACAAGCAGGTGAATATAATATCAGAGTTCATGTCTGGATGCAGGTAGTTTATAAAGATGGAGTCTGGAGAGCTCTTGAATATTTAAATGGAACATTCAAATATGATTTAATAGAGTCTATAGTTGATGAAGCAAAATCTTATGCGAATATCAGTGGCGTTGCAGGTATACATTTTGATTACTTAAGATATGGTGGAACTGCATACAACTTTGCATCAGCAGCTGAATCCATAAACTACTTTGTTTATAGAGCTATGACAGAAGCTAAAAAAATTAATCCAAATATTATATTGACGGCTGCACTAATGCCTGAACCGGATAGAATGCTATATATTGACGGACAGGATGTTCCAACATTAAGTAAATATTTAGATGCCCTTATACCAATGGTTTATAAAGGAAATTACAACAAAGACACTGCTTGGATTGGAGAAATGACACAAAGATTTGTAGAAATGTCTAATGGAGCTCCGGTTTGGACAGGTCTTCAAGGATATGTTTCAGATGATGATGAAACCCCATTGAGCTATGATGAACTATTCAATGATGCACAAACTGCATTAAATTCTAATGCAAATGGGATTATTCCGTTTAGATGGGGAGTAACAAACTTCTTGAACTTTAATGATTTAACAACACTTTAGTAGTTATTTTTTATAACTACTTTTTCTTTTTTTACAATAACCTGAAAAATTTTACACTTGAAATGCATGTCAAAAAAAATTTAAAATATCATTAAAATCATAATATTAATGAGGTTATTTTTATGACAAAAATTGGACTTGCTTATGTTAAAGGTGCAGTTCCAGGATTTGAAAAATTTGGAAAATTACCAACAGATATAGTCAAGGAAAATGGTTTAGTTAACGGAAATAAAGCCAGTGAAGAGCTTGATGCATTAATTATACCTGGCGGAACATTAATTGAATCAAATGATATTAATATGGATTTAAATAAAGAAATCCTGAAAATGGCAAAAAAAGGAAAACCTATTATCGGAATCTGTGCAGGTTTTCAGCTGCTTTCAAATCAGATAGACATTGGGCGCAAGTCAGAAGTGCCAATTGTAAAAAATGGTCTTGGATTAATAGATGTTGAATTTTCCCCATTAATTACAAGCGACCGCGTTAAGGCCAAAGTATTTGACAACTCATTTTTAACAAAAAATCAGACAGAGGATGTTGACGGTTTTCACACCCATACATATGGAAAAGTGGTCGGTGATGCAAAACCTTTATTCTATTCAAAAGTCCAGAGAATGAATTACGCAGACACCAATAAAGATGGAGATTATAATATATTCTCTGGAGCATGCAATGATGATGGAAACGTTATTGGAACAATGATACATAATATTCTAGATGAAAATCCAATATTGGTAGATAATTTATTAAATCAAATAGATGCCCGTGATATAGAAGATATTTACAATAGAAACAAATCTGTAGCAGAATATATT